>CAXBRX010000542.1:0-1543 GCA_963977835.1 uncultured Derxia sp. | reverse complement strand
TTTGGGCACATCGGGCTCGAAGAACACCCAGCGCGCTTGCGGAAACGCCGCCTGCAAGTCGGCCTCGACGCGGTTGATCGCATCCACGAGGTCGGCGGCGCTGGCTTGCGGCGCCATGTGGGCCTGCACCGCAACCACCAGTTTTTCGCCCCATTGCAGCGTGATCAGGCGCATGACCTTGATGATCTCGGGACGCGCCTGCAAATGCGCTTCGATCGCCGTGCGCACTTCGGGCGAAGCCGATTCACCGACGATCATCGCCTTGACCTCGCGCATCACCATCGCGGCGACGATGATCAGCAAAACGCCGACCGCGATCGAACCGATGGCGTCGAAGATCGGGTTGCCGGTCACGACCGTCAGGACGACGGCGAAGAACGCCAGCGTCAGACCCATCAAGGCGGCGATGTCTTCGCCGGCCACGACCATCAATTCGCTTTCGCGAGTCTCGCGAAACCATTGCAGGAAGGATTTGCCGCCGCGGTTCTTGTTGATTTCGCGCATCGCGCCGAACAACGAAGCCGATTCGAGCGCGAGGCCGATGCCCAGCACCGCCAGCGCCACCAGCGGGCTTTGCAAGGGCTCGGCATGCTGGAGGCGCTCGATGCCTTCGTAGACCGAAAACGCGCCGCCCATGAAGAACAGCAGCAAGGCGACCAGCATCGCGTAGTAATAGGACGCGCGGTGATAGCCGAGCGGATGATCGTCGGATTCGTCGCGCTTGGCTTCGCGCATGCCGAGCAGCAACAGCACCTGGTTGGCGCAATCGGCGGTCGAATGGATGGCCTCGGCCAGCATCGCCCCAGAGCCGGTGTACAAGGCCGCGCCGAATTTCGACGCGGCGATGCCGCCGTTGGCGCCGAGCGCGAACAAGACCGCTTTGAGCGACGAACCACCCTGGGACATGCCGACCTCCGAGAATCGCGCCGTGGCGGCGCACAAGAGCGCGATTCTAAGAGGTCGGGCCAGTCCGCACGAGTACCTCAGTTGCGGAACAGATCGCCGCGCAAGCCGTGCCGTTGCAGCAAGCGATAGAACTCGGTGCGATTGCGATGCGCCATGCGCGCGGCCTCGGCCACATTGCCGGCCGACAGTTTGAGGATCTGGGCCAGGTAATCGCGCTCGAATTGGGCGCGCGCATCCGCCAGCGAAGGCATGCGCATCGAGGCCGGTGTCGCATGCGCCGACGAGGCGAGCGCGCGGTCCACGGCATCGCGGCCGATCAGCGGACTGTCGGACAAGACCACGCATTGCTCGACGACATTGAGCAATTGCCGCACATGCCCGGGCCACGGCGCGTGCACGAGCGCTTCCAGCGCCTCGGGCGTGAAGCTCGCATTGCCGCGGTCGTAGCGCGCGCCGATCGAGCGCACGAAAGCCGCCGCCAGCAAGGGGATGTCTTCGCGCCGGTCGGGCAGGCCGGGCAAGGCCAGGCGCACGACATTGAGCCGGTAGAACAAGTCTTCGCGGAACGCGCCATGGGCGAGGATGGAACGCAGATCACGATGGGTGGCGGCGATCACGCGCACATCGACATCGATTT
>CAXBRX010000541.1:0-1551 GCA_963977835.1 uncultured Derxia sp. | reverse complement strand
GCTATTCGAAACCTTCAAACGCATCTATGAACCCGCGCTAGAGGGGACGGGCGGCGCGAGCCTGATTTTCGTCGGAGATCCGAAGCAGGCGATCTACAGTTTTCGCGGCGCCGATCTGCATGCTTATCTTGCGGCTGCAAATTGGGCGCAACGCTTACCGCCGTTGCGCGCAAATTTCCGCTCCGATGCGCGGTTGATCGATGCGCTCAATGCGGTGTTCATGCAGCCCGAGCGCCAGGACCGCGCCCCGTTTCGCATGCCCGAGTTGCAATTCGTGCCGGTCGAGGCTGGGCGCGCCGGTGCGGCCGGCGCTTTGCGTCTGGGCGACGAGACCGATCCGCCGCCCTTGGTGTTCGAGCGCCTGCCCGCGCGCGAAGACGGCAAGGCGCATACCAAGGGCGAGGCGCGCGAACGCATCGCGCAAGCGGTCGCGAGCGAAATCGCGTGGCTGCTCGATCCGGCGAACGGCGCCAGCCTGAACGGCGCGCCGGTGGCCGGGCGCGACATCGCGGTGCTGGTCGGCAAGCATGCGCAAGGCGATCTGGTGCGGCGCGCGCTTGCCGCGCGCGGCATCGGTTGCGCCGCACGCGCGACCGCGAGTGTCTGGGCCAGCGACGAAGCGGCGCAATTGCTGCGCTTGTTCGGCGCGCTCGCGCAATTGCAGCATGAAGCGCGCGTGCGTGCTGCGCTCGTCACCGATCTGATCGGCCTCGATGCGAGTGCGCTCGCGCGACGCGAACACGACGAAGACGAGGCCCAGCGCTGGCAACAAAAGCTCGAACGCTGGGCGCTGGTCTGGCGCCGGCAGGGCGCGCTGGCCTTGTTGCGCACGGTGCTGGTGGATTGCGAAGCCTATGCGCGGCTGGCCGCAATGCGCGATGGCGAACGGCGCTTGACCAATCTTGCGCATCTGGCCGAACTCATCGCGGCCGAAGAACCGCGCTTGCACGGCGCCGATGCGCTCGTCGCCTGGCTCGCGCGTCAGGTCGAAGATCCGCCGGGCGGCGAGGCGGCCGAACTGCGCCTCGAATCCGACGAGAACCTGGTCCAGATCGTGACCGTGCACAAAAGCAAAGGGCTCGAATACGGCATCGTGTTCGCGCCTTTCTTGTGGGAAGGCGTGGGCACGCCCGAAGGCCTCGCGCTCGTGCATGAAGCAGCGCCGCCGCATCGCGCGGTGCTCGATCTGGCGCCCGACGACGCGGCGAGCGCGCGTGCGCAATCCGAGCGTTACGACGAAAGCCTGCGCCTGGCCTATGTCGCGCTCACGCGCGCCAAGCATCGCTGCCAGGTGGTCTGGGGCGAGATCGCGGATGCCGAGGCTTCGCCGCTCGCCTGGTTCGTGTTTGGCGGCGGCCCGCAAACCGGGGGCTTGCCCGAGCGTGCGGTCATCGATGCGGGCTTTGCCGAACTTGAACGCGCAGGCGCGGGCGCAATCGCGGTGCGCACGCTCGCGTTGCGCCCGGCCGCTGCGGTGGCCATGGAGGCCAAGGCCGACACCCTCGTGGCTGCCAAGCCGCCCGCGCCTTTGCCCGCGCCCTTGCGCCAGAC
>CAXBRX010000540.1:0-1572 GCA_963977835.1 uncultured Derxia sp. | reverse complement strand
CGCGATTTGGAAATCCCGGCATCCGCGCGACGCCGCGACTCGTGCCGCGCACTCCCGACGAGAGCGAGTGGCGAAAGATCGAGATGCACCTCGACGGTCGCGAGTTTGCGCCGCTCGACTTCGCCGACTTCATCCCCGCCGCCGATAACCCGCTCGCGACTGCCGCGGATGGAAAACCCGTCGGACTCGAACCGTCCGTATTCAAACCATGACGACTCGCCGCGAATTTCTCGCCGCCGCCGCTGCTGCTGGTTGAGCCGCGAATCTGGTACAACCCGCAGCTGCGCAGCACCCTGTTCCTCGTGCCTGGGCTGATCGCCTACATCTCGATGATCACGGCGGTCGTGTCCACGGCGTTATCGGTCGTGCGCGAAAAGGAACGCGGCACCATCGAACAATTGCTGGTCTCGCCATTGACGCCGATGCAGATCATGCTGCCCAAGGTGTTTGCGATGACTTTCGTCATCCTGCTCGGCACCGGCCTGAGTTTCCTGCTCGTGCTCAAACCCGTGTTCGGTGTGCCGTTTCGCGGCAGCGTCGCCTTGTTTTTGCTCATCACGGCGTTCTACATCGTCGCGCTGTCGGGCCTGGGCTTGTTCATCGCGACCATTGCGCGCAATCTGGCGCAAGTGGGCATGCTGGCCATCTTGCTGATCGCCCCGATGATCTTCCTGTCGGGCGCCTGGACGCCGCCCGAGGCGATGCCGGTGGTGATGCGCTACGCGATGTTCATCTCGCCCTTGTATTACTACATCGATGCGGCTTACGGCATCGTGCTCAAAGGGGCCGGCCTCGATGTCCTTTGGCCATCGGTGCTCGGCATCCTGGTGTTCGGATCGGTCACGGCCGCGTTGGGCTTGTGGCGCTTCCGGCGCCAATTCGATTGAAGGGAGGCGTCATGACTCGCACCCGTTCCATCGCCAAGACGGCGCCACGCGCGCGTGCCCGCAAAGCAGTGCGCTCCACGCAAAGCCTTGTGCGGACCGCGGCGCGCATGCCTTCGGCGTCGGCGTCCGCGCCGCCGTCCGATCATGCGGACGAACTCGATCGCACCGCGCATGCGGCCTGGGCGAAGCTGACCGGTGGCATCGCGCCGTCGTCCTTGCAAATGGCCTGGTTCGATTGGGCCACGCATTTTGCGACCAACCCGGCCAAGCAATTCGAAGCGCTGGTGGTCAAGCCTTTGCGCAAGGCCGCGCGCCTGGGCGAGTACCTGGTGCAGGCGCCGGCCGATGGTGGCGCGCAATGCATCGAGCCGCTCGAACAAGACCAACGCTTTCGCGATCCGGCCTGGCAGCGCTGGCCGTTCAATGCCTATCAACAGTCTTTCTTGCTGACCCAGCAATGGCTGCACAACCTGACGACCGGTGTGCGCGGCGTTGAGAAGCATCATGAAGACGTGGTGGCCTTCACCGCGCGCCAATGGCTGGACATGCTGTCGCCGACCAATTTCATCGCCACCAATCCGCTGGTGTTGCGCCAGACGCTTGCAACCGGCGGTGGCAATCTAGTGCAAGGTGCGATGAATTGGGCCGACGACTTCAAACGCCTGGCGCACAACCAGCCGCCCGA
>CAXBRX010000539.1:0-1573 GCA_963977835.1 uncultured Derxia sp. | reverse complement strand
GTAACCGTCAAAGTTACCAGCGCCAGACGACATGATCGGGTCAACGCCGGTTGCACCGTTGTCAGAGTTGGTGATGAGCCAGCCACCGAGACCCGCCGTCTTGCGAGCAGTCGTGTTGTTACCGGCAACAGCGACGTTGTTGGAGGTCAGCGTGGCTTCCATGTCGCGCTTCAGCTCAGAAGCAGCCTTGGCAAGCTCGTATGCGAGGTAAGAGCGCATACCAGCCTTGACCACGGCCTCGACAGTGCCCGAAGTCTCGATGATCTTGCGGCTGATCTGGGTGTAGTTGCCCACACGGTGCGTCGGGCTGCGCGCGTCGGCGGTGATCGCCGATCAGTCGCTGACCTCGGCACCCTGCGCCGTCTGGCGCGCGACGCCGACCTCATCATCAACGATTCGTTTCATCCGGCCTTGTTGATCCTGGGCACGCTGCCGGGCTGGCGGCGCAAGGTCGTGCATGTGTTCGGGCGCAGCCTGCGCGATGCGCTGCAAGCGAATTTCGAAGGCCGGCTGCATGGTTGGATCGCGCGCAGCTTCGGCCGCATCATCGGCTGGCAGATCGATTCGGCGCGCGCCGCGCTCACACACGATTTCACCTTCGATGCGGTGCGCAGCGACGGCCCGCGCGCGCATTTTCTGCCCACGCCGGTGGCGCTCGCGACGCGCACGCTGGCGGCGCCTTGCGACGCGGCGGTCTATCTGAATCCGCATTTCCGCGACCCGGCGATCGCGCAAGCGCTCGAGGCCGGATTGCAGGCCGCGCACCTGAGCGCGCATTGCGTCGGCGAAGGCTATGCCGGGCGCGCCGGCTGGCTGGCCCAGGATGCACGCTGGATCGATCAGGCCGCGCACAGCCGCGTCATCGTCTCGGCGCCGGGCATGGCGGCCTTGTCGATCGCGCACGTTTATCAGGTGCCCATCGTGCTCGTCGTGACCGACCAGCCCGAACAACAACACAACGCGCGCCAGGCCGCAGCCATGGGCTTGCGCCATCGGGTGCTGACCTGGCGCGGCGATGCGGCACGTTTTGCGCGCGAATTGGGCGAGGCGCTCGCGGCACTGGCCGGCATGCGTGACGCGCAAGCCGCAGCGTGCGGCCATGACGCCGCGCGGGCGCGTCTGCAAGCCTGGGTCGAGGTCTTGTGCGCGTTGGCCGCGCCTCAGCCGCGCGCGACGCGCCCCGAATAACTCACATCGCGCAGCACACCGCCGTAACCGCGATACAGATTCGCGGTGGGCAGCAAACCTTGCGCGGCGAGCGCGCGATGCACGGCGCCCAGGCGATAGAACGGCACCCGCGCATAGAGGTGGTGCTCGATGTGATAGTGGATGGCGTGCGGGCCGAACAAAAAGGTCTGCCATGACGGCCGCACGATGGTGCGCGCATTACGGCTTTGGTCGGTGTCTTCGGGCAGGCCCGCGTGTTCCATGATGGCGCGCATGCGGCCCATGAAAGTCAGCAAAGTGACCGCCGGCAAGATCCACAGCCCGAGGTAAAACCACGGATGGCCGGCCCAGGCCAGCGCGCCGAACAAAGCGCCGTTGGTCGCAAGCATGCTCGCCGCTTCAAACC
>CAXBRX010000538.1:0-1596 GCA_963977835.1 uncultured Derxia sp. | reverse complement strand
GTTCCAGAACCAACCCATCTCCTCGCCCGGATTGCGCTCGATGAGCCCTTCCACGAGATGCCCGGCGCGAATCGCGCCGATGCTTTCGTCGAGGTTGGTGTTCTCGCGTTCGAAAGTCGCAATCGCGTCGTTGTAGGCATCGAGCGCCTGGCCCGATGCACCGAGGTCGGCAAAGGCGTAGGCGATGGCGAGCTTGGCTTCGAGCACCGCGGCGTCGGACGGATCGCGGGTGCCGAGTTCGTCCCAGGGCACGAGCGCGCCGCGCGCGTCGTGCTCGGCTTGCGCGGCCCAGCCCATGCCGAGCAGCGCCTTGTTGGCGAGCATGCCGTTCAGGCGCACGCGTTCGAGCACCACGCGCGCGCGGCCGGGCTTTTCTTCCTGCAAGGCGGCGAAGCCGAGCGCGACATTGGCCTTGTCGCGCAAGGCGCGCATGTCTTCATCGGCGGCGGGCGCCATGCCGATCACATCGAGCAGCTTGGCGCCGCCTTCGGCATCGCCATTTTTGATGAGGGCCACGCCGAGGTTGTACTTGGCGAACATGGCCGCGTCGGATTTCGCGTCGATGCCTTGCAGCACCTTGGCAGCACCTGCGTAATCGCCACGCGCGAACAACAGATTGGCCTGCAGCAACAGCCGGTCTTCGTCGAGCGCGCCGGGCAGCTTGCCCTGGATGCGCGCGATCGCGTCTTCAGCCTCGGCTTGCAATCCGCGCTGGTAACGAATCTTGGCCAGGTAGTACCAGGCGCGGTCGCGCACCGAGGGCGACGCGGTCTGATCGATGAGGCGCGTGAAGATTTCACCAGCTTCACGATGCAGGCCGTACGACAGGAACAAGCCGCCGCGCAGGATCTCGGCCTCGTCGACATGATGGGGCATGCGCTCGAAATGCTGCGACACCATCAGATTCGTCACCGAGGTGAAGTAGCGCTCTTGAAAAAAGTAGTAGAGCGCATCGCCGTAATGCGGGTCTTGCACCAGATGCTTGGGCGGGTCGGCGGCCTGCGCCAAGCCCGCGTGCGTGCAAGCGAACGCGAGCCCGAGCGCCAGTGCGCTGCGGGTCAGGCGGCGCTGCGCCGATCGAAAGGATTGCGGTACGCGCATGACGGGTTATTGCCAGACCTTGACTTCGAATTCGGGCTGCAGCTTGGCGGTGGAATCCTTGATCTGCAGTTCGATGTACTTGGGGTCGGTGCCCTTGTCGAACTTGATCGTGGTGCCGCGGCGGTAATCGCGCTCATGCGTGCCGCCACCGGTGAAGAAGGCGACGATCTCATGTTGGCCGGCGCGCAGATTGCCAACGTAAATGCGTTGCACGCCACCGCGATGCAAGGCTTTGACTTCGGCCGGCGTGTACAGGTAGTTGGCCACGACCTTGTCGTCGAGCTTGATCTGCACCGAATCGAGCGCGAAGAAAGTGCCGACATCGAGCGAGACGAACACCGCCACCTGGGTGCTCGCCGGGAAGAGCAATTCTTCTTCGAGCACCATCAGGTCGCGGTTCAAGCGAATGATGTCGCCCTTGAGGTCTTGCACACGGGTGTCGAGGCTCACGGCGGCCGGGTCGGCCGCAGGCTGCGCGCCGTTGGCGGCGGCCGC
>CAXBRX010000537.1:0-1600 GCA_963977835.1 uncultured Derxia sp. | reverse complement strand
TTATTGCGCCGCGACCGCGGTGCTCGATCAACTCGGCCTGCTCGACGACGCGCGCCGTACGGCCTTGGCGCAATACGCGCGGCCGCCGTTTCGCAATCATCGTGGCATCGTCACCGGCGAAATGCGCCCGGCGTTTGCACTCGCGCGCGCAGCCTGAGAGTGGTTCGTTGCACCATCGCGCAGCTCGGCGCGCTGGTCGTGCTGCGCTGCGGGCCTACCTGGGGCCGCGCGTCGATTGACAGCCGCCCGCTTGTGAACCGAGCATGTGCGGCGTAACCAAATGTCCGGCGCAACAAGCCTGCGGACGACGGCTCGGATAATGGTGGCGTTGGCGACCCTGTTGGTCGCCCATGAATGATTCGGGGAGCGAGCATGAACAGAACCTTGGCCGGGCTGGCCTTTGCGGCCTGTGCATTGGGTGTGACGTCCGCCTACGCGGGCGACGTCAATGTGGGGGTCACGATCTCGGGCGAAATCCAGCCCGGCGTCTACGGACAGATCGACATCGGCAACCGGCCGCCGCCCGCGGTGGTGTACGAGCAGCCGGTCTGGGTCGCCCAGCCGCCGCGGCATGTCTATGTGGCGCCCATCTATATGAACGTGCCGCCCGGACATGCGCGCAATTGGCGCAAGTTCTGCGGGCGTTATCACGCTTGCGATCGGCCCGTTTATTTCGTGCGCTCGCCTGAATACGGCCCGCCGCCCCCGCCCGCGCCGCCGCGCGTCGGCCGTGGACCGGACCGGCACGATGATCGCGGCCATGGTCGCGGTCCCGATCACGATCGTGGCCCCGGACCCGACGACGGCCCCGGCCGCGGGCATGGACATGGCCACGACCGCTGAGCGCGGTTGATCGGCCGGTAAAACAAAACGGGCGCCTTCCCAACGAAGGCGCCCGTTTTCATTTGGGCCGATGCCGGTGGCGTCGGCTCAGGCGTGCCAGGGCAGCCAGCCGGTGCCGAAGGTGGCGAGCACGATCAGGCCGAAGGCGATGCGATACCAGGCGAAGCCGGTGAAGTCGTGGGTGCTGACGAAGCGCAGCAGCCAGCGGATGCACAAGAACGCGCTGATGAACGCGAACACCGAGCCGACGCCGAAGACCGGCGCATCGGCCCAGCTCAAGGACGCGCTTTCTTTGTAGAGCGAATAGACCGCGGCGCCGATCAGGGTCGGGAT
Source organism: uncultured Derxia sp. (assembly GCA_963977835.1). Taxonomy (GTDB): domain Bacteria; phylum Pseudomonadota; class Gammaproteobacteria; order Burkholderiales; family Burkholderiaceae_E; genus CAXBRX01. The sequence goes on along the minus strand of CAXBRX010000537.1, from coordinate 424 downwards.
CGCGAGGAAGAAACTGAATTCGGTCGCCGCGGTGCGCGACAGGCCGAACAGCATGCCGCCGATGATGGTCGCGCCCGAGCGGCTGGTGCCCGGGACCAGACCCGCGCATTGCGCGATGCCGACCTTGAGCGCGTCGAGCGGCGTCATGTCGTCGACGGTTTCGATGCGCGCATGGCGCATGCCTTCGAGATCGCGCGCGCCGTACAGGCGGCGGTGCCGATGCTCGACCCAGAGAATGATCAGCGCGCCGACGATGAAGGCCGCCGCGACCGGGCGCGGATGGAACAGATGTTCCTTGATGACTTTGTTGAAAGCCACGCCGATCGCCGCCGCGGGCAAAAAGGCGATGACGACATTGAGCGCGAATTTTTGCGCGCGGCGTTCGGTGAACAAACCGGCCAGGGTGCTCAGGATGCGCGCCCGG
>CAXBRX010000536.1:0-1601 GCA_963977835.1 uncultured Derxia sp. | reverse complement strand
CTGCGCCTCACCGTCGAGGCGTAGATGTTGAAGATGGCGCCGCTTTCTTTTTCGCGCACCACGCCGAGCGCGGTCAGGAAGGGCGGCGAAATCATCATGATGGCCATGATGAGTTTGGGCGCGAGCGACCAGATGCTTTGCACGCCCTGGTTGTACAGATAACGCACCTCGAGGCGCACCGGTTGCAGCGCATCGAGCGCCGTGGCCGTGGGCACGCCGAGTTGTTGCGACAAAGCCTGCGCGACCGTGCTGGCGCTGAAGGCGGCGTTGATCGCTTCGACATAACCCTTGGTGGTCTGGGCGCGAAACGGGAATGTGCCGTCGATCAAGGTCTGCACATGGCCCGGCCGGCCCGCGAGCAGATCGCGCTCGAAACCGGCTTCGATGACGACGACCGCGCGGAACTGGCTGCTCGCGATTGCGGCCGTGAGGCGGCGTTCATCGTCGGCATAGCCCTTGAAATCGAAATAGCGCGAATCGATGAAACGATGCGCGTATTCGCGCGACGCGGCGCTGCGGTCATGGTCGACGATGGTCATCGGAATGTGCTCGACATCGAGCGACAAGCCATAGCCGAACAACAGCGTCAACAAGGCCGGCACCACGAAGGCCAGCGTGAAGAACAGGCGATCGCGCACGATCTCGCGCCATTCTTTCGAGGCCACGGCCACAACACGGCTGCGATTGATCATGCGGCCTCCCGCTGGCCCGCGGCCTTGCGCGCACGCTCACTCGCTTCGAGCGCACTGACGCGATAGACGAACACGTCTTCCATCGACAAAGGCCGGGTGTCGATGCCGTGCAAGGCCAGGCCGCGCTCGGCGAGCAAATCCTCGATGCGAGCGCGGTCGGCCGCGACATCGGCCGACAGACAATGCAGCTTGTTGCCGAACAAAGCCGCATGCGCGAACCCTGCAGCTTCGAGCACGCCAACCGCTTCCTGCGCGCCATCGCAGGCAATTTCGATGAGTGTGCCGGCCTCGGCCTCGACCGCGGCCTTCATGCCGGCCGGCGTGTCATCGGCCACCACGCGGCCCGCGTACATGAGCGCGAGATGATCGCAATGCTCGGCCTCGCTCATGTAATGCGTGGTGACGAGGATGGCCACACCTTCCTCGCGCGACAGGCGAAACAGAATGTCCCAGAACGCGCGCCGCCCGACCGGATCGACGCCCGAAGTCGGCTCGTCGAGAAACACCACCTGCGGTTCGTGCACCAAGGCGCAACCGAGCGCGAGGCGCTGGCGCATGCCCATCGGTAAATCGGCCGCGCGCCGGTCTTCATGGCCACGCAGCGTCGCCATGTCGAGCACCCATTGCATGCGCGTCTCGGTGCGCTCGGCATCGAGTCCGTAGATGCCCGCGTAAAGCCGGATGTTCTCGCGCACGCTGAGGTCCATGTACAACGAGAACGCTTGCGACATGTAGCCGATGCGCTCCTTGATCGCCTGGCCCGCGCTGCGCATGTCGGCGCCCGCGACGCGGCCAGCGCCGCTGCTGGGCTTGAGGATGCCGGTCAGCATCTTGATCACCGTGCTCTTGCCTGCGCCATTCGCACCGAGCAAGCCGAAGATTTCGCCCGCGGGCACGCGGAAGCTCACC
>CAXBRX010000535.1:0-1619 GCA_963977835.1 uncultured Derxia sp. | reverse complement strand
TCGCTCAAGGCCTGCACATAGCGCGCGAACTCGCCGTTCGGCGGGCCGAATCGGGCGAGTTTTTCGTGGGCGGACGGGCGTGCCATGGCGCGGTTCACCCGAGGCGCTGCGCGATTTCCGCCACCAGGCGGCGTGCGAGGCTGAGCTTGTCGGCGCGCGGAATCGGCGTGCTGCCCTCGGCGTCGAACAAGACGAATTCATTGTCGTCGCGGCCGAAGGTCAGCGCGCCGATGTTGCCCACGAGCAGAGGCACGCCTTTGCGCAGGCGCTTGGCCGCGCCGTTCTCGAGCAGGTTTTCGCTTTCGGCCGCAAACCCGACGCAATACGGTTTGCCGCGGGTGCTGGCTTGTTGCGCGACGGTGGCGAGGATGTCTGGATTCGCGGTGAATTGCAGCACCGGCGCGCCGCCTTCTTTTTTCAGTTTGCTGCCCGAGGCGTTGGCGACTTTCCAGTCGGCCACCGCGGCCACCGCGATGAAAACATCGGCGGCGTCGACGGCGTCGAGCGTCGCAGCCAGCATTTCATCGGCGCGTTCGACATCGATGCGTTGTACGCCGGTGGGCGTGGGCAAGGCGGTCGGCCCCGATACCAAGACGACTGCGGCGCCGGCTTCATGCGCGGCACGCGCGATCGCATAGCCCATCTTGCCCGACGAATGATTGGTCACGCCGCGCACCGGATCGATCGGCTCGAAGGTCGGGCCCGCAGTCACGACCACGCGTTTGCCGGCCAGCAGCTTGGGCTGGAAGAAGGCGATCAATTCGTCGCGCAATTGCTCGGGTTCGAGCATGCGGCCCAGGCCGACTTCGCCGCAGGCCTGCTCACCCGCCGCGGGGCCGAGCACCACCGCACCATCGGCTTCGATCTGGCGCAGATTGCGTTGCACGGCCGGGTGGGTCCACATCTCGACATTCATCGCCGGGGCGAGCAGCAAAGGGCAGGCCCCGCGCGCGACCGCCAGCGTCGACAACAAATCGTTGGCTTGCCCGTGTGCAAGCTTGGCCATGAAATCGGCGCTGCAAGGCGCAATCAGCAGGGCGTGCGCATCACGCGTGAGGTTGATGTGCGGCATTGCATTGGGTTCGCCCGCGTTCCATTGCGAGGTGGCGACCGGCCGCCCCGACAAGGCCTGCATGGTGGTCGGCGTGATGAATTCGCGCGCGGCGTCGGTCATCACGACTTGCACGGTCGCACCGGCGCGCGTGAGTTCGCGGCACAGCGCGGCCGCCTTGTAGCAGGCGATGCCGCCGGTGAGGCCCAGAACGATGTGCTTGCCTGCGAGGTCGTTCATCTCAGTCCGCCGAAGGTGAGGCGCAGATGCGCCGCAGCGCAGTCTACCTGCGCCGCGTCATTTGGCGCGGCGCACGCGCATGAGTTCATCGAGGATCAGCAAGCCCGCACCGAGCACGATGGCGCAATCGGCCACATTGAAGGCCGGCCAGTACCAGGTGCGCCAATAAAAGAGCAGGAAATCGACCACATGCCCGTGCAGCACGCGGTCGATGACATTGCCGAGCGCACCGCCGAGGATGAGTGCGAGCGCAAACGCGAACATGCGTTGTTGCCCATGCCGAGCCAGCAGCCAGACGATGAACAAGGCAGCCACGACGCCCACGCCG
>CAXBRX010000534.1:0-1619 GCA_963977835.1 uncultured Derxia sp. | reverse complement strand
GCGCGTGGCGATGGCCGACATCGCGCGCACGCGTGCGATGGTGGCCAGGACTTCGGCGTCGAGCGCATCGTTGATGCGGGTCAGGATGCCGGCGGCGAGCGCCTGCTCGGCATCGAGCATCGCGCCTTCGAGCAACAAGGCGGACGCTGTGGTGCGGTTCACGGTATCGAACACCAGCCGCAATTCGGTCGGCGACAAGGCAAAGCCCAGACGCCCGGCCGGAATGCCGTACACGCTGCCCGGCCGCGCCAGGCGCAAGTCGCAGGCCAGCGCAATTTCGAGCCCGCCGCCGATGCAATTGCCCTCGATCGCGGCGATCACGGTATGCGGACATTCCTCGATCGCGCTCAGCGCATGGCCGACGGTCTGCATGTGATAGCGCACCGCATCGGCGCGCGTCATGCGGATGGCGGGAAATTCGCCGATGTCGGCCCCGGCGGCGAAATGACCATCGGCACCGCGGACGACCACCGCGCGGATCGGCGCATGGGCCAGTTCACGCATCGTCGTGGCGAGGTCGCGCCACATGGTCTCGGTCATGGCATTGCGCTTGGACGGATTGTCGAGCACGACCGTGGCGACATCGCCATCAACGTTCAGACCGATGCGGCCCACCGCCTTGGCATCGGCCTTCATGCCGCACCCTTGGCGAGCGCCGGTGCGCGTGGCTTGAACTTGCCTTGCGCCGCCATCCAGGCCAGCACGATGCCGGCCAGAATCATCGGCAGGCTCAACCATTGGCCCATGCTCAGGCCCAGCGCCAGCAGGCCGAGAAAATCATCGGGTTCGCGCCCGAATTCGGCCAGGAAGCGGAATGCGCCATACCCGATCAGGAAGGCGGCGCTCACCATGCCGGTCGCGCGCGGTTTCTTCGAGAAGAACCAAAGAATGACGAACAAGGACAGACCTTCGCCGCAGAGTTGATACAACTGCGAAGGATGGCGCGGCAATTGGTCGACTTGCGGGAAGATCATCGCCCAGGGCACGTCGGTCGGCCGGCCCCACAACTCGCCGTTGATGAAATTGCCCATGCGCCCGGCGGCAAGACCGGTCGGCACGCAAGGGGCCACCAGATCCATGACCTGGAAAAAGCCGAATCCGCGCCGCCGTGCCCACAGGATGCAGGCCACCAGTACGCCCAGGAAGCCGCCGTGGAAGCTCATGCCGCCTTGCCAGATCATGAAGGCTTCGAGCGGATGTCCGAGGTAATAGCCGGGCTTGTAGAACAGCACATACCCGATGCGCCCGCCGAGGATGACCCCGAGCAGGCCGTAGAACATCAGATCGTCGATGTCCTGCTTGGTCCAGCCTTGCGCCGCGACGTGCGGACGACGGATCTGGGCGCGCGCCAGGACGACGAACAAGACGAAGGCGAGCAGGTACATGAGCCCGTACCAACGGATCGCCAGCGGTCCGATCGACATGGCGATCGGATTGAATTGCGGATGGATGAAGGGCATCGCAGCGAAAGGCGCACAAAGGAAAACGGGCGGCAAGTGTAGCCGAGCCGTTTGACCGAAGCCTGCACGCCGGGCCGGCAGCAGGCTTCAGCGCCGTTTTGCTCTTGCATTTCGAAGGTGTGTTGGATTTCGAGCAAAGAGGGCATCATGTCTTCAGAG
>CAXBRX010000533.1:0-1634 GCA_963977835.1 uncultured Derxia sp. | reverse complement strand
CCGTGGCCAGCTACAACGCCACCTTGCTCGACGCGGTGCGCGAAGTTGCCGACCTGCTGGTTTCGTCGCGCTCGCTGCAAGTGCAGGCGCAAGAACAGGCGCAGGCGCAAGCCGCCGCCGAAACGGCGTACGACCTCGCGGTCCAGCGGTATCGCGCCGGCCTGGGCAATTACCTGACCGTGTTGTCGGCGCAGACCAGCGTGCTCGCGCAGCGTCGCGCCGCGGTCGATCTCAAGGCGCGCGCCTGGGATCTCGATGTCAATCTGATTCGCGCCCTGGGCGGCGGCTTCGATGCCGAATCCGCCGAGGTCGCCTTACACCAAACGAATACGAATAGCCCGACTGGAGCCATGCAATGAGCACCCCGAATCCGACCCCCAGCGCCGCCCCCGCCAACGCGCTGCAGCCCAAGCGCCGTCGCGCGCTGCTGACCGTCACCGCGGGCGTGGCCTTGGTCGCCGCCGTCTGGGGCGGTTATTGGTTCTTCGAGTCGCGCCATCATGTGACGACCGACAATGCTTACGTCCAGGGCAACGTGGTGCAGATCACGCCGCTGGTCTCGGGCACCGTGCTTGCGATCAACGCCGACGACACCGACTTCGTAAAGGTCGGCCAGCCCTTGGTGCGGCTCGATGCGGCCGATGCCAAGGTGGCGCTCGATCAGACCCAGGCGCAGCTCGGCCAGACGGTGCGTGAAGTGCGCGCGCTGTATGCCAACAATTCGAGCTTTGCGGCCAACATCAAGCTGCGCGAAGCCGATGTGGTCAAGGCGCGCACCGAGTTGCAACGCGTCGAAGACGACGCCGCGCGCCGCATGAGCCTGAGCGCGAGCGGCGCGGTCTCGACCGAAGAACAACGCCATGCCCAGGCCGCCGTCGCGAGCGCCAGAAGCGCGCTGGCCGCGGCAGAAGCAGCGACCACCGCGGCGCGTGAACAGCTCAGCGCGAATCAGGCGCTGACCGAAGGCACCGGCGTCGAACAGCATCCGCGTGTGCAGCGCGCGGCCGCGCAATTGCGCGAGGCTTATCTGGCCTACAAGCGTGTCGATCTGCCGGCGCCGGTCAGTGGTTATGTGGCCAAGCGCAGCGTCCAGGTCGGCCAGCGCGTGCAGGCCGGCACGCCTTTGATGGCGGTGATCGCGCTCGATCAACTCTGGGTCGATGCCAATTTCAAGGAAGTGCAATTGCGCGAAATGCGCATCGGCCAGCCGGTCAAGCTGGTCGCTGACGTCTACGGCAGCAAGGTCGAGTACGACGGCCATGTGGCCGGACTGGGCGCCGGCACGGGTTCGGCGTTTGCGCTCTTGCCCGCGCAGAACGCGAGCGGCAACTGGATCAAGGTCGTGCAACGCGTGCCGGTGCGCATCGCGCTCGATGCCAAGCAAATCGCCGAGCATCCGTTGCGCGTGGGCCTGTCGATGGAAGTCGATGTCGATGTGAGCGACAAGAGCGGCCGTTCGCTGGCCGAAGCGCCGCATGAAGGCTCGGTCGCGCAGACCCAGGTCTTCGATGCGGTCGCACACGACGCCGATGCCTTGGTCGCGAAGATCATCACCGCGAATTTGCGCGGCGCGCCGGCGCACGCCCCCGTGGCCAACGCACCCGCGGCCAACGCACCGGCCACGGTCGGCGCCG
>CAXBRX010000532.1:0-1671 GCA_963977835.1 uncultured Derxia sp. | reverse complement strand
ATCTGACCCTGGTCGCGCCTTATTTGGCCTACATGCGCCAAGACATCGCCTTCCATCCGGGCGAAGCGGTCAGCCAACGCATCGTCGGCGGCTTTCTGGCAGAGCTATTCGACGCGGTGATCACCGTCGATCCGCATCTGCATCGCGTGGCCACACTGGGCGAAGCGGTGCCGGCGCGCGCGGCGATCGCGCTGTCGGCCGCGCCTTTGCTCGGCGAACTCGCGGCCGCGCATTGCACGCGTCCGATCCTGGTCGCGCCCGATGAAGAAGCCGAGCAATGGCTGGTGGTCGCGGCGCAAGCGCACGGTTTCGAACACGCGGTCTGCCGCAAAGTGCGCCATGGCGACACCCAGGTCGACATCGAAGTGCCGCCGATCGAAGTGCAAGGGCGCGAGATCGTGTTGATCGACGATGTGGCGAGCACCGCACGCACCTTGGTTAATGCGGCGCGCCAGTTGCTCGCACGCGGCGCGGCCAGCATCGATGTGGCGGTCACCCATGCCTTGTTCGCGGGCGACGCCGATGCAGTGCTGCATGCGGCGGGGGTGCGCCATGTCTGGAGCACCGACAGCATCGTGCATGCGAGCAATGCGATTGCGCTCGCGCCCTTGCTCGGCGAAGCGGTGGCGAGCGTCCAGGCCGGCGTCGCCTGAACCGCAGCGGCTAGGCGGGCTTGGTGCTGGGCGCCACTTCGCGGTCGTAGCGCTCGCCCAAAGCGTCGAGCGCAGTGCCGGTCACGCGCATCAAGCGCCATTCGTTCATTGGCGCGGCGCCGAGACCCTGGTAGAAATCGATCGCGGGTTGATTCCAGTCGAGCACCGACCATTCGTAGCGGCCGCAACCGCGCTCGCGCGCGAGCTTGCCCACGTACAACAACAAGGCCTTGCCGACGCCCCGACTGCGAAACGCCGGGCGCACGAAGATGTCTTCGAGGTAGATGCCGGGGCGCGCGAGGAAGGTCGAAAAATTATGGAAGAACAGCGCAAAGCCCGCGGGCGCGCCATCGACTTCGGCGATCACGACTTCGGCATGCGGGCGCGCACCGAACAAGGCCGCGCGCATCGCTTCGCGGTCGTCGACGACCATATGGCTCAGATGCTCGTAATCGGCCAGTTCCCGCACGAAACTGCGGATGAGATCCAGATCCGCCTCGACGGCGCTACGCAAAGCAAGCACGGCTTCATCCTTTCGCAAACGGCGCCCGGCACACGGCCGGGCCATCGCGGCGAAGGATAGCGCAGGCGCCTCAGGCGCCGCCCTGGCACTCAGGGCGCGATGCGCACCGGAATGCGGCGCGCACCGAAGGCCCGCGTGAAACGCGTGAACCGCCCGGGAATGGGCGCGCCGCATTGCGGACAATCGCCATCGTCGCCGAGTGCATAGATTGGAATGTCGTAGCCGTTGCGCACGATGAGTGCGGCCCGGCAATGCGGGCAGTGCGTGCTGCCGCCATCGAAGTCGCGCACATTGCCGGTATAGACATAGCGCAGCCCAGCGTCCTGGGCGATGCGGCGCGCATGCGCGAGCGTCGCAGGCGGTGTCGGCGGCAAATCAGCCAGCTTGAAATCGGGATGGAAGGCGGTGAAATGCAAAGGCACATCGCGGCCCAGATGTTCGACCAGCCAGCGCGCCATCGCTTCGATCGCCGCGTCGCCATCGTTGAGGCCCGGA
>CAXBRX010000531.1:0-1674 GCA_963977835.1 uncultured Derxia sp. | reverse complement strand
GCAATTGCGCGCATTGATGTATTTCGACGAACTGGTCCGGACCAATTCCATGCGCGCCGCGGCGGAAAACCTGAATGTGGCGCCGACAGCGGTGAGCCGGCAGATAGAGAACCTCGAATATTATTTCGGCTCGCCTCTGGTGGAGCGTTCCAGCCGTGGCGTGAAGCTGACCGCTGCGGGGGAGCTGCTCGCCGCCCGCGCCGGCATCAAGATCGTGCATATACCGTTCAAGGGCTCGGGTGCGGCGGTGATCGACGTGCTGAGCGGGCAGGTGCCGATCTACTTCATGAACATCCTGCAGAGCCTGCCGCTGATCAAATCAGGCAAGCTGCGCCCGCTGGGCGTGTCGAGCCCGCAGCGCTCGCCAATCGCGCCGGAACTACCGTCGATCGCCGAGTCCGGCCTGAAGGGCTTCGACATGACCAACTGGTACGGTCTCTTGGTGCAGGGCGGCACGCCGCGCGATACCATCAACAAACTGCAGCAGGAAACCGCGCGCATACTCAATCTGCCCGAGTTGAAAGAACGCCTCGCCGGCGAAGTAGGACGGGCTCAGCCGCTTCTTCGACTCGGCGAGGAAGTCCTCGGCACGGCCGCGCTGGTCGGCCTCGCTCGCATCGAGCAGTTGCACGAAGCGCTCCGGCCGGCGCCAGGCATCGGCACGCTCGAACATCTCGACGATGGTGCCGGGGCGCATGTCCCAAAGGCGGCAGATGTTGCCGTGCTCGCGCGCCACCAACAGCGCCAGATCGCGGCAATCGGACGGAACCTTCAAACGCGCATTGACGGCCTGCACCAGTTCGGCCGAGCGCGCTTCATGTCCATGATGGCGCGGCAAAATTTGCGGATCGGTCGCGCCTTTGCCGAGGTCGTGCAACAAGGCCGCATAGCGCACCGGCAAGGCGAAGCCGAGTTGCGCGGCCATGTCGACCACCAGCATGGTGTGCACACCGGTATCAACCTCGGGATGATGCACGGGCGGTTGCGGCACGCCCCAAAGCGCATCGAGTTCGGGCAGCAGGCGCGCGAGTGCGCCGCAAGCGCGCAGCACTTCGAACATGCGCGACGGCCGCGCTTCCATGAGACCGCGCGCCACTTCCTGCCAGACGCGTTCGGGCACCAACGCATCGACCTCGCCGGCCGCGGTCATCTGGCGCATCAGCGCGAGGGTTTCCTCGGCGACCGTGAAATCGACGAAGCGCGCGGCGAACCGCGCCAGACGCAGGATGCGCACCGGGTCTTCGGCAAACGCCGTGCTCACATGGCGGAACACGCGCGCTTGCAGATCGGCCTGGCCGCCGAACGGATCGATGAGGCTGCCATCGTCGGCGCGCGCGATTGCGTTGATGGTCAGATCGCGGCGGCGCAGATCGTCTTCGAGCGTGACATCGGGCGCGGCATGAAAGGCAAAGCCCGCGTAACCGGGCGCGGTCTTGCGCTCGGTGCGCGCGAGTGCGTATTCCTCCTGAGTCTCGGGATGCAGAAAGACCGGGAAGTCCTTGCCGACCGGGCGAAAACCTTGCGCGAGCATGTCGTCGGGCGAAGCGCCGACCACCACCCAGTCGCGGTCTTGCACCGGCAGCCCGAGCAAGGCGTCGCGCACACTGCCGCCAACCTGGTAGACGATCATCGCCGCTGCCCCGTCGTGGGCGCACCCGGACATGCGGTCGTAAC
>CAXBRX010000530.1:0-1685 GCA_963977835.1 uncultured Derxia sp. | reverse complement strand
TGCAAGGTTTGCGCGGCCACCAGGCGCTGCACTTCGGGCACGGGCGCGCCACGCAATTGGCGCGCTCGTTCGAGCGCGGCATCGAAGCGCGCCTGGCTGAACGGCTTGAGCAGGTAGTCGACCGCATGCAGATCGAAGGCCGCGAGCGCGTGCTGATCGTAGGCGGTGGTGAAGATCACACCATGCCGCAAGCCTGTGAGTTGCAGCACTTCGAGCCCGGTGAGTTTGGGCATCTGGATGTCGAGCAGCACCAGGTCGGGCGCTTGTTCCTGGATGCAACGCGCGGCTTCGAGGCCGTTGTCGGCCTCGGCGATGATGTCCACATCAGGATGCGCGGCCAGAAATTCACGCACCAGCGCGCGCGCCAGGGGTTCGTCATCGGCGATCAGGGTACGCAGCTTCATGTCTGCCAGGGCAAGGAAATGTTGACGGTGAAGCGGTCCGCGTCGCGTTCCACATCGACGAAGGCGGGCGTGTCGTCGTTGCCGTAATGCGCTTGCAGGCGCGCGCGCAAATGCCCGAGCCCATGGCCGAGGCCGGAAGCATCGCGCGCCGCGCCGGGCTCGACCGGATTGCTCACACACAATTGCAGGTGGCCGCCGCTGCGCTCCGCGCGCAGCAGGATCTGCCCGCCTTGGTCCAGATGCCGGATGCCGTGCTTGATCGCGTTCTCGACCAGGGGCTGCAACACCAGCGGCGGCAAACGTGCCGCGAGCACGGCCGGGTCCACCGCGAGTTGCAGCCCGAGCTTGTCGCCCAGGCGGCGTTGTTCGATCGCGAGATAACGGCGCACGAGTTCGAGTTCTTCATCGAGGCTGATCCATTCGCGCTCGCTCACCGCCAGCGTCTGGCGAAAGAATTGCGCCAGATCGATGATCATCGCGCGCGCTGCGCCTGCATCGATCTGGGTCAGCGCGCTGATCGAGTTCAGGCTGTTGAACAGGAAATGCGGATCGATGCGGTTGTGCAGCGCCTTGATTTCCATCTCGCGCGCCAGCAGCCGCGCCTGGGCTTCGGTCGCGGCGGCGGCTTGCGCGGCCTGGTGCGCGAGCACCGCGTCATGCATCGCGGCCGACAACACGAAGACCACCACCTGCAGCCCGATGAACGCGAGCCAGGCCGAGGATGAAAACGCCGCCAACTCGGCGCGGCCGAACACGGTGCCGACAAGGTTCCAGAGCGCCGCGATGGCGCTGACTGCGAGCGCCAGAAACACGGCCGCGGCCGCGCGCCGCCACCAACTGCCCAGCCAGGTGGCCGGCCGCAAGGGCGCGCTGCGGCAGACGTAATACACCGCGAGCGCCGCCACGCCCGTCACCAAGGCCATCGGCAGCCAGAAGGCGAGGCTCCAGGCCCATTGCGCGCCGGTCTGCCGCAGCCAGGCGGCGGCGAACACCAGCCCGGCGAACAACCAGGCCGCCAGATAAGCGGCCAGGGTGCGCGGCGATTTGAACAGCGGATGCACGGCGCGCGGTCAGTTCTTGATTTCGATGCCGCCGAACACGGCCTCGCCGCGCAAGACCAGGCGATGCTCAGGCGAAGGCGGTGGCGCCGTCTTGTCTTCGACCGCGCCCATCGTCGCGCTCGCTTGCACCACGACCTGCCAATCGCGCGGCACACGCACCTCGATGCCGCCGAAGGTGGCGTTGACGAGCAGGATGGCCTCGGGTGCGGTCATCGCGGCT
>CAXBRX010000529.1:0-1686 GCA_963977835.1 uncultured Derxia sp. | reverse complement strand
CCCGATTTTTACCCCCTCGGGTTCGCCGAATCTGCCTTGGCACGCATGGCGGCCGGCGCGATCGCGGGCGACCAGGTTTCGTTTGCACTCACCTGGCGCGAGGCGCCCGACCGCATCATCGGCACCTGCCGGTTCACGCAGATCGCGCGCGGGGCGTTTCAGTCGTGCATGCTCGGCTACGGGATCGACGCCGATTGCCAGGGCCAGGGCTTGATGACGGAAGCCTTGCGCGCGGCGATTGCGCACATGTTCGACGCGCGGCGCCTGCATCGCATCCAGGCCAACCATCTGCCTGAGAACGAGCGCAGCGCGCGCGTGCTGCAACGCCTGGGTTTCGTGCGCGAAGGCCTGGCGCCGCGTTATCTGTTCATCGCGGGCGCCTGGCGCGACCATGTCCTCAACGCCCTCATCAACCCGCGCTTCGACGATGCCTGGCTGGTCTGAGCGCGCGCTTCATTCTTTCGTTTCTCCATGAGCACATCCTCCGTTTCCATCGGCTTTGTCGGCGCCGGCAACATGGGCCGCCCCATGATCGACCATCTGCAACGCGCCGGGCATCGGCTCACGGTGTTTGCGCGTCGGCCCGAGGTGATCGATGCCTTGCGCGCGCAAGGCGTCGCCGTCGTCGCGACGCCTGCACAAGCGGCGGCAGCGGCCGAATTCGTCTTCGTCAATGTCACCAATACCGCCGATGTCGAAGCGGTGTTGTTCGGCAGCGAAGGCATCGTCGACGGTGCGCGGCCCGGCACGGTGGTGATCGACCATTCGACGATTTCGCCGGTCGCCACGCGCGGGTTTGCGCAACGCCTGGCCGAACGCGGCATCGAACATCTCGACGCGCCGGTCTCGGGCGGCGTGGCCGGTGCGCAGGCCGCGACGCTGGCCATCATGGTGGGCGGCAAGGTTGAGGTGCTCGAACGCGCGCGGCCTTTGCTGGCCGTGCTCGGCAAATCGATCGTGCATGTCGGTGACCACGGCGCGGGGCAGGTCACCAAGCTATGCAATCAGATCGTCCAGGTGGTCAACATCGAAGGCATTGCCGAGGCGATGCTGCTCGCACGCGCGCAAGGCGTCGCGCTCGACCGCGTGCTGAGCGCGCTGCAGGCGGGGTTTGCCGGCAGCAAGATGCTCGATCTGATGGGGCCGAAGATGGTGGCGCGCGATTTCGCCGCCGGCATCGAAGCGCGTTTGCACGACAAGGATTTCGGTCTCGCCGCCGAGGAGGCAGAGGCCTTGCATCTGACCTTGCCCGCGGTGCGTGCGGTGCGCGAGCAATTGCGCAGCCTGGTTGCGGCAGGCATGGGCTACGACGATACGTCGTCCTTGTTGCGGGTGCTCGAACAAGCCGCCGCACCCGCACAGGCGCAGCGCGGCGGCATGGCCGATCAGCGTCCCGAATAGCTCAAGGTGGCGTAGGCCGCGCGGCCGCCGGTGGCATAGCCGTAGGCGGTCTCGTAGTCCTGGTCGAGCAGATTGTCGACGCGCAGGCCGAGGCTCCAATGCGCGGCGAAATGCCAGCGCGCGGCGAGGTCGACACGGCCATAGCCGCCCAGCGTATGACGCACGCCGCTGGCGCTGTCGATGCGGTCGCCGCTCAGATGCCAGATGCCTTCGACTTCCCAGGCCGCGAAATCATGCGCGAGCGAAAGGTCGGCGTATTGCCGCGCGCGGCGGATCAGCCGTTCG
>CAXBRX010000528.1:0-1686 GCA_963977835.1 uncultured Derxia sp. | reverse complement strand
GCTGACCGGCTGGCTCGGCCGTTTGCCGCTGCTGCGCCGCCTCGAAAAACGGATTGCCCGCCTGCCGCCCTATGGCGCGATGGCCTTGCTGGCGGTGCCGGCCGCGATGCTGTTTCCGTTCAAGATCGCCGCCTTGTGGGCGATGGCGCGCGGTTACGTCACCCTCGGCATCATCGTCATCCTGGCCGCCAAGATCGTCGGCACCGCCTTCGTCGCCCATCTGTTCGCCTTGTGCCGGCCGCAGATGTTGCAGATCCGCTGGTTCGCGGCGCTCTACCATTGGGTGATCCGCACCAAGTCCTGGCTTTATGCCCGCCTCGCGGCCATGCCCGTCTACCGGCGCACCCGGGCCGTTCTGCGCCGGGTGCGCTCGCGCCTGCGCACCTGGATGCGCCGCCCCGATCAAGCCTGAACCCGGGGCGCCACACGCCGCACCCGGCCGCGCTTAGATCGTCGCGGCATAAGAAACCAACCACTGGAACGTTCCGTCGGCACGGCACGCCTTCCTAGAATCGCGGCTCCTCCAAACCAAGATTCGAACGAAGACGTCAATATGGCTTCAGCCAGTGCGGTACCCGCCTCCGATGCCCGCTATTGGGACGAAAAACTCGAAACCCAACCGCGCGCCGATTGGGATGCGCTCAAACTCGCGTTGCTGCAAAAACATCTGCGCCACGCCTATCAAGGCTCGCCGTTCTACCGCGCGCATTTCGATGCGGCCGGTGTCCATCCCGACGATCTGAAAACCCTGGCCGATCTGCGCCGCTTTCCGTTCATCGAAAAGAAAGTGCTGCGCGAACGCCAATTGGCTGCCCCGCCGTTCGGCGACATCTGCGCCGTGCCCGAGCGCGACATCGTCTACATCTCGGCCTCGAGCGGCTCGACTGGCGTGCCGACCGCCTCGCCCTTCACCGCGCAAGATTTCGAAGACTGGATCGATTACGAAGCGCGGCAATTCTGGTCGTCGGGCCTGCGCCCCGAAGACCGGTATTGCCATTCGCTCAATTTCTCGCTCTTCGTCGGCGGCCCGTGCGTGCTCGGTGCGCAAAGGCTCGGCGCACTGTCGATCCATGCCGGCACTGTGCCGTCGGAACGTTTGCTCGCCATCCTCAAGCAATTCCAGGCCACGGCAATCTGGACCACGCCTTCGTATGCCTGGTACCTCGGCGAAACCGCGGTCAAGGAAGGCATCGATCCCAAGCGCGATCTGAACGTCAAACGCATCTTCGTCGCGGGCGAACCCGGCGGGTCGATCCCGGAAACCCGGCAACGCATCGAAGCGCTCTGGGGCGCCTCGGTCTATGACTATTACGGCCTCTCGGACATCTTCGGCTCGTGCGCCGGCATGTGCGAAGAAAAGAACGGCCTGCATTGGGCCGAAGACCATATCCATGTCGAAGTGCTCGACCCGGCCACCGGCGAACCGGTGCCCGAAGGCGGCCGCGGCGAACTGGTGCTGACCACGCTCAAGAAATCGGCCCGGCCGATGATCCGCTTTCGCACCGGAGACATCGTCTCGTTCACGGCCGAACCCTGCGCTTGCGGGCGCACCTCGATCCGTCTGCTCGGCGTACACGGGCGCCTGGACGACATGCTCATCATCAAGGGCGTGAACCTGTTCCCGAGCGACATCGAAGCGATCGCGCGCAAGGACCATGACCTGACCGGCGAATACCGGCTCATCGT
>CAXBRX010000527.1:0-1701 GCA_963977835.1 uncultured Derxia sp. | reverse complement strand
CGTGGTTTCGTCGTCGCCCTGGGCCCAGGCGTAAATACCTTCGGCAGCGGGCAGCGCGACATCGGTCCAGGTTGAGCGCACGAAATCGGGCGCGTCCTGCGCGCGTTCGCGGATCGCTTCGAGCAAGGTCTGCGCTTCGGGCCGTTTGGCGCGCGCGAGGCCGAGCAGATACAACAGGCTCAGGAAAGGCTGGACGGTATCGGCACCGCGCGCGGCGATATGGTCGGCGAGGTCTTCCCAACGGTCGCCGACATCGACGCCCGAGAATTCGAGCCGGGTCAGCAATTGCACCGCACCGATCTGGTCTTGCGAATAGCTTTTGACGATGCCCCAGACCTGGGTGTCATAGATTTGCAGCGCTTCGGCGAAACGGCCGCGCGCGAGATAGAACACCGCGAGGTGCCACCAGATGTGGGTGTGCATGAAGGAATTCAGCTCGACCCAGGTGTCGCGCACGCTTTCGAGGAATTGGATGCCTTCGTCGATGCGGCCCTGGGTGAGCAGCACATGCGCGAGCGCATGCTGGGCCCAAGGCTCTTTGCGTTGCAGGCTCACCGCGGTGCGTGCCGCTTGCTCGGCTTCGGCGAGCAGATGACATTGCTCGTAGGCAAACGCGGCCATGCCATGAAAATGCGGCACATCGCGGTTCACCGCTTCCACCTTGAGCACCACGCGCAGCATCTCGGGCGAATTGCCGCGGTTGAATTCCCAGTATTGATGCAGCTTGACCACCGCGAGGTCGCGCGGCCAACGATCGGAAATGTCTTCGGCGATGCGCAAGGCGCGCGGCAGATCATCCTCGACCCAGGCGCGCAGCAAGGCGACATTGAGCCGTTCGCGCTCGTTGGCGCCGGCTTGCGTGCGCTCGGCCTCGGCCAGATGCTTGCGCGCAAGTGCCGGCCCTTCGTTCGACTCCAAAAACATATAGGCCAAGCCCGCGTAGGCGTTGAGCAGCGTCGCGTCGGGGTGGGCGAGCGCCGCCGGCACCACGCGCTCGATGCGCGTTTCATACGCGAGAAAGCCACCGACGAAATCATCGACGCCCGCGATCACGGGGGGGGAGTCGCTCGTCACTGCATTGCCCAGGTAATCCGATCCCATGGTCTTCCTCAATCAATGAACGCAGGCCCGCAACGGCGGCGCGCGACGAAGCTGCAATGGCCGCGTCGCGCGCTGGAAAGGGGCGTGCCGGTCGTTAGAACGTCGTGCTCAGTTGCACGCCCCAGGTGGCGGGCTTGCCCGCGGCCGCGACTTGCGCATTGGTGAAGAAATTGCGCGTCAGGTCGTATTTTTGGTTGAAGATGTTCCGCCCCCACAAGCCGGCTGTCCACTTCGCATTGGTCGGGCCGATCGCGAAATTCGCATTGGCCAGCCAATAGCTCGACGTGTCGTAGGTGCTGCCCAGCCACGATTCATACCGGTCGTGGTAGCTGTAATCGGTCGCGGCCTTCAAGCGCCAGCCGTCGACGACCCAGGCATACGAGACCGCACCGCCATAACTGAGCTTGGGGAAGTTCAGATCCTTGCCCGACAGATCGGTATAGACCCCGGTGCCGGCCGCGATCGAGGCCGCGACATCGAGCGCGCGGAATTCGCGGTACTTGCCTTGTTTGTAGCCGAGCGATTGGCTGACCGCCAGGCCCGCGACCGGCTCCCATTCGAGTTCGAATTCGACACCATCGATCTTCGATTTGGGTGCGT
>CAXBRX010000526.1:0-1721 GCA_963977835.1 uncultured Derxia sp. | reverse complement strand
GTATTGCGGCGCCACGCCGGACGCGCGCAAGCGCGCGCGCCAAACGCCTTTGAGCTCTGCGACGTTGTCGGTGTCGATCGCGTTCAGCGGCGAATAGCGTTGGTTGTAGAGGTTGCCGCCGTTCGTCGGCCAGCTCTCGGTCGGCGGCTTCATTCGCGACGCCAAGGACTTGAACTACACGCCCGCCCTCGACGTCTTCCACGACCTCTACGGTCAGTTGCCGTTCCTTGCCGACCCCGCCTATGCCGGGTTTTGCCTGGCGTTCGGCCGGGCCGCGCTCGACGCGGCTCATAACCCTGAACGCCTGCGCGAATTCGAGCGCGTCTCGCGTGCGATCCGCCAGGCCGATTTCTCGGCGCGCGTCTCAGGCCAAGACACGGCTGAATTCGATGAACTCGCCCACGCAGTCAATTCGATGGCGGCCGACCTTTCCACGATGTACGGCCAGCTCGAAGCGCGCGTGCATGAAAAAACCGAAGAACTCGAACGCA
This sequence comes from uncultured Derxia sp., assembly GCA_963977835.1. Classification (GTDB taxonomy): domain Bacteria; phylum Pseudomonadota; class Gammaproteobacteria; order Burkholderiales; family Burkholderiaceae_E; genus CAXBRX01. The sequence continues at coordinate 1,230 of CAXBRX010000526.1, read as the reverse complement.
CCAACCGTTCGTTGCGACTGTTGTACGACATCACGCGCACCTTGTCCGAACAGACGGTCACGCGCGACACGCTGCAACGGGTGCTGGAACAAGCCGAGCAAGTCATCGGCGTGCGGGTGGGCGTGATCTGCGCGCGCGCACCGGGCCAGGCGCAGGGCACGCCGCTGGCGATCACCGGCAGCGCGCAGGAAATCGCGGCCACCTTGTGCGCGCCCGAGAATTGCGAGCGTTGCGGGCAAGCGCCCGGCATCAGCTTGCATCCGCTCGCGGGCGATGCCGGCCAGGTCATGACGATGCCGCTAACCGAATCGGGCCGCGCTTACGGCGTGATGCCTTTGCGCCTCGAACGCGGAATGCAGCTCGCCCCTTGGCAAACCGAATTGATGGAAAGCGTCGGACACCACATCGGCGCTGCGCTCGCGACCGCCGCCCGCACCCAGGAGCAACACCGGCTCGCCTTGTTCGAAGAGCGTTCGGTGCTCGCACGCGAGTTGCACGATTCGCTCGCGCAAGCGCTGGCTTATTTGAAGATTCAGGTCGTGCGCCTGCAAAAAAACCTCGAACACGGCGGCGACCCGAAGCTCACCGAGGCCATCTTGAGCGAATTGCGCGAAGGCCTGAATTCGGCCTACCGGCAATTGCGCGAATTGCTGACCACTTTCCGCCTGCGCATCGACGGCCGCGGCTTCGCGACCGCGCTGCGCGAGACCATCGACGAATTCGCGCGCCGCACCGAAGTTGCGGTCGAATTCGACAACCGCATCAGCGAGCTTGAACTCTCTGCCAACGAACAAATTCATTTGCTGCAGGTGGTGCGCGAGGCCTTGAGCAACATCGAGCACCATGCGCGCGCCGCGCACGCCACCGTGGTGCTCACCCGCGGCACCGATGGCGCGATCGAAGTCACGATCGATGACGATGGCGTGGGCATCAACACGGCCCAGGCGCCGGTGCATCATTTCGGCCTGGCCATCATGCGCGACCGCGCCGCCAGTCTCAATGGCGCATGCACGATCGCACGCCGCGATGCCGGCGGCACGCGCGTGCGCCTGTCCTTCATGCCTGCATCGATTTCACGCTCAGGCTCGATCACCGAGGAAACCGCATGACCGATTCAACCCCCGCGCATGCCGATGCGGAGTCGGTCGTCATCATCGACGACCATCCTTTGTTCCGCCGCGGCGTGGCGCAACTCATCGAGATGGAAAGCGCGCTCGCGCTGGTCGGCGA
>CAXBRX010000525.1:0-1721 GCA_963977835.1 uncultured Derxia sp. | reverse complement strand
CTACGACAAGATCCTCATGACCTTCTCGGCCGGGGTCGCGCAGATCGACCTTCAATCGGGTCTGGCCGATGCGCTCGAGCGCGCCGACCGCGCGATGTACGAGGCCAAGCGCACGGGCAAGAATCGGGTCCGTGTTGCAGATCAATTGAGCGCATCGCTCTAATCGCAACGGGGTGTCATGCGAGCCGTTTAAAATGGCGCGCATGAAACATCCCATTCGACGCGCGCTCTTCGCGTGCATGCTCCTGCTGGCAGGCTGCCAGATCACGGCCCCGACACAAGTCGTTACTCCCCAACCCCAGACCCCGGCACCCCGGGTCGAGCCGACGCCGCCGCCGCGGCCGGTCAAGGTCGCCATCGCATTGGGTGGCGGCGCCGCGCGCGGTTTCGCCCACATCGGCGTCATCAAGGTCCTCGAAGCCAACGGCATCCAGGTCGACATGGTCGCGGGCACCAGCGCCGGCAGCCTGGTCGGCAGCCTTTACGCGAGCGGCCTCAACGGATTCGAATTGCAGCAGATGGCCATGCGCATGGATGAATCGGTCTTCGCCGACTGGACGTTCGCCGGGCGCGGCATGTTTCGCGGCGAGGCCTTGCAAACCTGGGTGAATCAGGCCGTCGGCCAACGCCCGATCGAACAACTCAAGCGCCCGTTGGGCATCACGGCGACCGATCTGTCGACCGGCGATCTGATGTTGTTCCAGCGCGGCAATACCGGCATGGCGGTGCGCGCCTCATCGTCGGTGCCCAGTGTGTTCGCCCCGGTGGTCATCAACGGGCATGAATATGTCGATGGCGGCCTTGCTGAACCGGTGCCGGTGCGCTCCGCGCGCAAGATGGGCGCCGATTTCGTGATCGCGGTCGATATTTCGTCCGATCCGGTGGGGCAGCCGACGGAAAGCGTGTCCGATCTGTTGTTGCAGACCTTCACCATCATGGGTCGATCGATCAATCGCCTCGAGCTTGCCGAGGCCGATGTGGTCGTGCGCCCGCAATTGCATAGCAAGAGCACCGATTTCTCGGTCCGGCACCAGGCGATCCTGGCCGGCGAGTTGGCGATGACGGCGATGCTGCCCGAGTTGCGCAGCAAGCTGGCGGCCAAGCGCGCGTCGGGAAACTGAGGCGGTAACGCAGCAGGCAAGGCGCACCGCGCCCGGCTGCATTCAGTGCAGCTTGGGGGTAGCTGCCTTGGCGTCGATCAGGCTGGCCGGCGGTGCGGCGTCGGCAGCAACGGCCGGCGCGGCGTCGTCGAGGCGGCGCGCGCCATTCCAGCGCTTGGCCCAATAGGCTTCATCGAGCTTTTCGACCCGTACCTTGCCGCCCGAACGCGGGGCATGCAGGAACTGCCCGTCGCCCAGATAGATGCCGACATGCGAGAAGGTGCGACGCAGCGTGTTGAAGAACACAAGATCGCCGGGCTTGAGCTGGTCTTTGGGAATGTCGGTCCCGACCGAAGCGATTTCCGAGGCGCGCCGCGGCAGCATCACGCCCCAGGTGCGGTTGTAGACCCAGCGCACGAGGCCCGAGCAATCGAAGCCGCGTTCCGGGGTGTTGCCGCCATAACGGTAGCGCACCCCGATGTAGGACAAAGCATTCGACACCAATTCGTTGACGCGGTCGGTACCCGAGAGCGGCGCACTGGCTTGCGGCGCCGAGCTGGCGGCCGGGGCCGCAGTGGCCTGGGCTTCGATCGCGCGCAACAAATCGGTGGCTTCAGGAAT
>CAXBRX010000524.1:0-1722 GCA_963977835.1 uncultured Derxia sp. | reverse complement strand
TACATCGACGACAGCAAAGGCACGAACGTCGGTGCGACCGTGGCCGCGCTCGATGGCCTGCGGCGCAAGCTGGTGTTGATCGCGGGCGGCGATGGCAAAGGGCAGGACTTCGCGCCTTTGCGTGAGCCGATCGCACGCTGGGCGCGCGCGGTCGTGCTGATCGGTCGCGATGCCGAACCGATCGCCGCCGTGCTGAACGGTTGCGATGGCCTGGTGCTCGAACGCGCCGCGACCTTGCCCGACGCGGTACGCGCCGCGGCGCGGCTGGCCCAGGAAGGCGACGCGGTGTTGATGTCGCCGGCTTGCGCGAGCCTCGACATGTTCCGCAATTACGCGCATCGCGCCGAAGTCTTCGTCGATACCGTGCGCGAACTGGCGCTCGATGCGGGGGAATTGTGCTGACGCGCGTCGCCTCCTGGTTCGGTCAAGGCCCGGCGCATGCGCCGGTGCGCACCAGCACGCGGGTGCCGACCAATTTCGATCAAGTGCTGATCTGGGCCGCGCTCGCCTTGCTGCTGCTCGGCACCGTCATGGTCTATTCGGCCTCGATCGCGCTCGCCGATTCGCCCAAATATCCGAACCTCACCCAGACCTATTTCCTCACGCGCCATGTGATGTCGATCGGCGTGGCCTTCGTCTGTGCGGTGGTCGCTTTTCAGATTCCGAGCCAACGCTGGCAGCAATTGGCGCCGGTGCTGTTCTGGCTCACCTTCATTTTGCTGATTCTGGTGCTCGTGCCTTTCATCGGCAAAGGCGTCAACGGTGCGCGGCGCTGGATTCCGATGGGCCTGCTCAATCTGCAACCGTCGGAATTGATGAAATTGTTCTGCGTGTTGTTCGCGGCCGATTACACCGTGCGCAAACAGGAATACATGCGCGAAGTGCTGCGCGGCTTTTTGCCGATGGCGGTCGTGATGGGCATGGTCGGCCTGTTGCTGCTGTTGCAGCCCGACCTCGGTGCTTTCGGCGTCGTGGTCTGCATCGCGATGGGCATCCTGTTTCTGGGCGGCATCAACGGGAAATTGTTCGCCGGTTTGAGCGTCACCCTCGTCGTCACCTTCCTGCTCCTGATCTGGGCCTCGCCCTGGCGGCGCGAGCGCATCTTCGCCTACGTCAATGTCTGGGACGAGAAGAACGCGATGGGCAAGGGCTACCAGCTCTCGCATTCGCTGATCGCGTTCGGGCGCGGCGAATGGACCGGCGTGGGCCTCGGTGCCAGCGTCGAAAAGCAGCAATACCTGCCGGAAGCGCATACCGATTTTCTGATGGCCGTGGTCGGCGAAGAACTCGGCTTCGTCGGTGTCGCGATCGTGATCGGCCTGTTTTATTTGATCGTGCGGCGCGCCTTCGAAATCGGCCGTCAGGCGATCGCGCTCGAACGCTTCTTCCAAGGGTTGGTCGCGCAAGGCATCGGCATGTGGATCGGCCTGCAGGCTTTCATCAACATCGGCGTGAACATCGGATTGTTGCCGACCAAAGGCCTGACCTTGCCGCTCATGAGTTACGGCGGTTCGGCGATCCTCGTCAACCTGGTCGCGCTCGCGATTTTGTTGCGCATCGATTGGGAAACGCGCCGGATCATGCGGGGGGTACGCGTATGAGCGCGCGCGCAAGCAACCGCGCAGCGTGGCTGCGTGCGCCGGCGCAGCAGGCGCGAGCACGCGCGCATACGCGTTCGTGCCGACCGCACTGTCGGTGCGGATGGCGGGCTGTCGCGGAGGT
>CAXBRX010000523.1:0-1732 GCA_963977835.1 uncultured Derxia sp. | reverse complement strand
ATGTCGGAAGGCTTCCAGCAGGCGCAGCGCGCGATGTATGCGCAGCAAGCCAAGGACGCCGACATCATCATCACCACCGCGCTGATTCCCGGCAAGCCGGCGCCCAAGCTCATCACCGCCGAGATGGTGCGCAGCATGAAGCCGGGCAGCGTGATCGTCGACATGGCCGGCGAGCAAGGCGGCAATTGCGAGTTGACCGAACCCGGTGCCGCGGTGGTCAAGCATGGCGTGACCATCGTCGGCTACACCGACCTCGTCAGCCGTCTGGCCAAGCAATCGTCGACGCTGTACGCCAACAATCTGCTGCGCCTGACCGAAGAGTTGTGCAAGACCAAGGACGGCGTCATCAACGTCAACATGGAAGACGATGCGATCCGCGGCCTGACGGTCGTCAAGGAAGGCAGCATCACCTGGCCGGCCCCACCGCTCAAATTGCCGGCGCCGCCTGCGCCTAAGCCGGCCGCCGCGGCACCTGCACCCAAGGCGCATGGCCATGGCGCGGGCGAGCCCATGTCGGCGCGCAGCCTGGCGTTGGTGTTCGCCATCGGCGCGCTCGCGTTCTTGCTGGTGGGCTGGTTCGCGCCGGCCAGCTTCCTGTCGCATTTCACGGTCTTCGTGCTGGCCTGCTTCGTCGGCTACATGGTGATCTGGAACGTCACGCCCGCGCTGCATACGCCGCTCATGAGCGTGACCAATGCGATCTCGTCGATCATCGCGATCGGCGCCCTGATCCAGATTGCGCCGCCCGTGGCGTCTGGCGGCGATCGATTCGGTGGGCTGATCCTGGGCCTCGCGGTCTTCGCGCTGGCGCTCACGGCCATCAACATGTTCGGCGGCTTCGCGGTCACGCGACGCATGCTGGCGATGTTCCGCAAATAAGGAGACCGACATGACCCAAAGTCTCGCCACCGTCTCCTACATCGGCGCCACCATCCTGTTCATTCTGAGCCTGGGTGGGTTGTCCAATCCCGAGACCGCGCGCCGCGGCAATCTGTTCGGGATCATCGGCATGGCCATCGCCGTCTGCGCGACGGTGTTCGGGCCGAGTGTCACGCCGGCCGGCTACGGCTGGATCGTCGGCGCGCTGGCCATCGGGGGCAGCATCGGCCTGTTCGCGGCCAAGAAGGTGCAGATGACCCAGATGCCGGAACTGGTCGCGCTCATGCACAGCCTCGTCGGGCTGGCCGCGTGCCTGGTCGGCTTCGCAAGCTATGTCGATCCGTCGGCCGCGCTCGGCGGCGCCGAGAAGTCCATTCACGAGATGGAGATCTACATCGGCATCCTCATCGGCGCCGTCACGTTCTCGGGGTCGATCATCGCGTTCGGCAAGCTCTCGGGCAAGATCGGCGGCAAGCCGATGCTGTTGCCGGGCCGCCATTGGCTCAATCTGATCGGCCTGCTGGTCGTGATCTGGTTCGGCGCGCGCTTCCTGCAGGCCGAGTCGATCGATGCCGGCATGCTGCCGCTCGTCGTCATGACCGTGATCGCCTTGCTGTTCGGCATCCACATGGTCATGGCCATCGGCGGCGCCGACATGCCGGTCGTGGTCTCGATGCTGAACAGTTATTCGGGATGGGCCGCGGCGGCCACCGGCTTCATGCTCAGCAACGACTTGCTGATCGTGGTCGGCGCGCTGGTCGGTTCGTCGGGCGCGATCCTCTCGTACATCATGTGCCGCGCGATGAATCGCAATTTCATCAGCGTGATCGCGGGCGGCTTAGGCACCGGTGGC
>CAXBRX010000522.1:0-1734 GCA_963977835.1 uncultured Derxia sp. | reverse complement strand
CTACATGGGCGGTGGCCCGTCGCTGATGTATGCGGCCGAAAGCGTGCGCGCATACGAAGAATTCACCGCCGCCTGAACCGGCCGCGAGGGCGGCCGGTGCGCGTTGTCAATTGCGCATGCGCGACGCCGCCCGTCCCAACTTGCCGACCGTCCAGCGTGCGGCGCATGTTTTTGCGCCGCCCCCGACCACGCCAACGCTCTAGACACACCGCCGCCATTGCCCGCACGCGATGGCCGCCACGGACTTAGCACCAACGACTCAGCGCGTGCTTCGGGCGTGAGGACGCGGATGTGACATTTCTCACGGTTTTCCGGCCGATCGCCAAGCGGCATGACGCCTTTCCCCCTACGTAGCGGTCATCGCGCGGCATTGCGCCCGGAATCAGCGCAGCGCGCGATCTTGTCACGCTCGGTCGATGGCCCGTGCGCGCCTTAGCCTGGCCCAAGGGGTCGTCCGATTGGCTCAGTCCTACGCCGATGTTGTACTGCGCCGCGTTCACACCATCCCCCCGGCGCGTAACAAAACAAGGACCACCCATGAACCGCACCTTGCTTGCCTTGGCGATCGCTGTCGCCTGGCTGCCGAACGCCGCGATGGCCTTCGGTTTCGGTGAATCCGATGGCCTGCACGGCAATTTCGACACCACCGTTTCGTATGGCGCGAGTTGGCGCGTCCAAGGCCGCGATGCCACGCTGATCGGCGCCGGCAACGGCGGCGTCGGCAGCCTCAACGGCGACGACGGCAACCTCAATTACAACACCGGCGACATCACGGCTTCGTTGTTGAAAGTCACGCACGAACTCGACCTGAGCGTCGACCGCTACGGCTTCTTCGCGCGCGGCTATTACTTCCATGATTTCGAAAACGCGAGCCGTACCGGACCGGCACCGGTGGTCGGCGGCGTGACCGGAACCGGCTACACCTTCGGCGATCAGGCCCATGACCGCATCGGCACCGGCTACAAGATGCTCGACGCCTATGCCAAGGCCAGCTTCGCGCTCGGCGAGCGCAAGACTCAGGTGCGCCTGGGCAACCAAGTGTTGAGCTGGGGTGAAAGCATGTACATCACCAACGGCATCAATGTCATCAACTCGGCCGATGTGTCCAAGCTGCGCACACCGGGCTCCGAACTGAAGGAAGCCTTGCTGCCCAGCCCCATGCTCTGGGCCTCGCAGGAATTGAGCGACACGGCGAACATCGAAGCGTTTGCGATCGCGAAGTTCAAGAAGATCGAACTCGATCCGCGCGGCAGCTTTTTCAGCACCAACGATTTCATTTCCGATGACGGCAGCGTGTTCTATCTGCGCGGCCCGGATCAGCATTTCCCGGCCCGCCCCGGTGTCACGCAATCCATCCCGCGCGGGGCCGATCGCGAAGCGCGCAACAGCGGCGAATTCGGCGTGGCCATGCATGTGCTGGCGCCGGAACTCAACAACACCGAATTCGGGCTGTATTACCTGAACTACCATCAGCGCGCGCCCATCATTTCGACCCGGCGCGGCGGCGTGAATGTGGCCGGCGTGCCGGTCCCGATCAACGCGCCGACCAATGCCCCGACCACGGCAGCCGCACAGTTCTTCGTCGAGTACCCCGAGAACATCCATTTGTACGGCGTGAGCTTCAACACCGCGGGCCCGGCCGGCATCGCATTCGCGGGCGAGTATTCGTACCGGCCCAACCTACCCTTGCAGATCACGGGCGGCGAATTGTTCCTCGCCGCGATCGGCCTGCAA
>CAXBRX010000521.1:0-1740 GCA_963977835.1 uncultured Derxia sp. | reverse complement strand
CGGGTCGCACAGCATCAGCACGCCATGGTCGGTCTCGCTGCGAATCAAACGCCCAGCGCCTTGCTTGAGTGAAATGACGGCTTCGGGCACTTGATGCGCCATGAAGGCATTGCCGCCCGCCGCGGTGATGCGCGCCAGACGCGCGGCGAGCACCGGGTCATCGGGCGGCGCGAACGGCAGTTTGTCGATCACGACCAACGACAAGGCCTGGCCGCGCACATCGATGCCTTCCCAGAAACTCTGGCTGCCAATGAGCACCGCGCGCGGCGTGTTGCGGAACCGGTCGAGCAATTCGGTGCGCGCCGCGTCGCCTTGCCGATAGAGCGTGATGCCTGCAGCGTCCAAACGCTCGCGCAAGGCGTCGGCCGCGCGATCGACCGCGCGCAAAGTCGTGCACAACAAGAAGGTCCGCCCGCCGGCCGCCTCGATCAAGGGCCAGGCGCGTTCGACCACCAGATCGGTGAAGCCGCTTTGATGCGGTTCGGGCATGCCTTGCGGCACATAAAGCAAGGCCTGGCTCGGGTAATCGAACGGGCTCGGCCAGGCGCGCGCCGCCACATCGGTCAGGCCCAGTTGCTCGGTGAAATGCGAAAAATCGTTCTTCACCGCCAGGGTGGCCGAGGTGAAGATCCAGGCCCGCGGATAACTTTCGCGTTCGCGCGTGAAGATGGGCGCGATCGACAAAGGCGAGCGATGCAATTGCACGCTCGACGCATAGGCATCGATCCAGCAGACATGGTCGCGCGGGTCGTCTTCGCCGGCGTCGAGGTCGGGCTGTGCCTCGCTCGCATGGCGCGGACCGCCACCGCTTTGGAGGGCCGCACGCAGCGTCGCAGCGGCAGTCACCCAGGCTCCGAGCTTGGCGCGCAATTCCTTGGCCCGGCGCACCAGGGCATCGATGGTCTCGGCGCGCTCGGCATTGGTTTCGAGCACGCCGGTCAGGCGTTCGAGTTCGGCGCCCACACGTTCGAGCGCCGGAAAGAACGGCGACGACGCGGCGATCTGATCGACCGCGAGCTTGGCCGCGTTGCGTTCGGCCACGCCGCCGAGCGCAAGACGCAGGTCGCGCACGGCTTTTTCGAGTGGGGTGATGGCCTGCAGCCAATCGGCGCCATCGCGCGCATGGGCAAGACCTTCGGCCAGGGTGTCGCGGCACAGTTCGAGCAATTGGGCACTGCCGACCGTATCGCCGAAGAACAAGGTCGCGGTGTCGGGCAGTTGGTGGGCTTCGTCGAAGATCACCGTATTGGCCGCGGGCAGCAATTCGCTGACGCCTTCTTCGCGCAGCATCACATCGGCGAAGAACAGATGGTGATTGACGACCACCACATCGGCTTGCTGGGCGTTCTTGCGCGCCTGCTGGACGAAGCAATCTTTGTAATTGGGGCAATCCTGGCCCAGGCAATTGTCGCGAGTGGAAGTCACGAGCGACCACACGCCGGCGTTCTCGGGCACGGTGCCGAGCTCGGCCTTGTCACCGGTGCGCGTGGTCTTGAGAAAGACCGAAATGCGCCGCAAATGCGCGACGTCTTCGCGCGAAGTCAGCCGCCCGTTCGCGAGCGTGCGCTCGGTGTGGTAATGGCAGACGTAATTGGCGCGCCCTTTGAGCAAGGCGGTCGTCACCGGCACATTGAGCGCCTGGCGCACTGCGGGCAGATCGCGCTCGAACAATTGGTCCTGCAAGGTCTTGGTGCCGGTCGAAATGATGACCTTGCCGCCCCACAACAACGCCGGTACCAG
>CAXBRX010000520.1:0-1741 GCA_963977835.1 uncultured Derxia sp. | reverse complement strand
CGCTGGGCAGGCGCTGCGCGGCACCGACCACTTCGGCAAGATCGATGCCGAGTTCATCGACGATGGGCAACAACTCGCCCATCGCGGCATGGTGGCGCAGCGCGGCATCGAGGCGCGAGGCGGTGGCATGCACATGCACCGCGCCGATGGCGCCCGAGGAACCTTTGAGCGAATGCGCGCAGCGTTGCGCCGATTCGAAGTCTTTGGCATCGATGAAGGCGCGGATCGCGCGCGCATCGTCGGCATGCACTTCGACGTACTTGCGCAGCAAACGCAGGTACAACGCCAGATTGCCACCGATGTTGTGGATGGCGCCATCGGAATCGAGGGCCGCACCGACGCTGTGGCGCACGGCCCGCACGTCGGGCACGGTCTCGTCGGGCGCCAACTCGCCCGCGCGCCTGGCCTGCAGCCGCCGGCTTTGGCGCAGCCAGCGCACCAGGACGGCGAACAAGGTGTCGGGGTTGACCGGCTTGGCGATGTGATCGTTCATGCCCGCGTCGAGACAGCGCCGGCGGTCTTCGCCGAACACATTGGCCGTCATCGCGAGGATGGGCACGGTCGCGCCGCGCGCAGTGGCACGGATGGCGCGCGTGGCATCGAGGCCATCCATTTCTGGCATCTGCATGTCCATCAGGATGACGTCGTAATCGTTCTGTGCCGCAAGCGCGACGGCGCGCGCGCCGTTCTCCGCCAGATCGGGCTCCAGCCCGACGCCGCGCAGCAATTCGAGCGCGACCACCTGATTGACCGGGTTGTCTTCGGCCAGCAGCACCCGCGCATGGGCGTAATCGCGTTCGAGCACCGTCGCCGCGCTCAGGGTCTCACGCGGCGGTTCGAGCGCCGGCACCGGCAACGCGCCCGCGCAACGGCCCAGCCGCGTGGTGACCCAGAAGGTGCTGCCCACGCCCACGGTGCTCGTCACACCGACTTCGCCGCCCATCATCTGGGCCAGCTTGCGGTTGATCGCAAGGCCGAGTCCGGTGCCGCCGTAACGGCGGGTGGTCGAGCTGTCGGCCTGCTCGAAAGCCGAGAACAGGCGGCGCAGCTTGTCGGGCTCGACGCCGATGCCTTCGTCCTGCACTTCCCAGCGCACGAGCAGATCGGTCGCGGTCGATTGCAACACGCGCGCGCGCAGCGCGATCGTGCCGCGCGACGAGAACTTGACGGCATTGTTGACGTAGTTGAGCAGCATCTGACCCAGGCGCGTCGGATCGCCGCGCAAGTGTTCGGGCAGTTCGCCGAGATCGACCTCGCAGCGCAGGCCCTTGGCATGCACATCGGTGGCCACCAGCGAACGTACCCGCTCGACGATCTCGGCGACGCTGAAGTCGATTTCGTCGAGGACGATCTTCTGCGCCTCGATCTTGGACAGATCGAGCACATCGTTGATGACCGAGAGCAGATGGTCGGCCGCGCCGGCAATCCGGGTGAGTTTGTCGGCCTGTTCGGGGCTGCATGCGCCGGCCCGCAGCAGATGCGTCAGACCGATGATGGCGTTCATCGGCGTGCGGATCTCATGGCTCATGTTGGCCAGGAAGATGCTCTTGGCCTGGTTCGCCGATTCAGCTTCGTCAGCGCGGTGCGCGAGTTCCGAGTTGAGGTCGGCGAGGCGGCGCGCCGCATGCTTGAGCTCGGTGATGTCGCGGTGATGCCAAAGGCGGCCGAACCGGCGCCCCGCGACTTCGATGCCCAGATACGCGCGTTCGAGAATGCGGCCGTCCTTGAGCACGAGTTCTTC
>CAXBRX010000519.1:0-1756 GCA_963977835.1 uncultured Derxia sp. | reverse complement strand
CGCCCTGGCGCTCAGGCGCCGCCGGGGTCGGCGGTTCGGGCGTGTCGGTGCGCTTGCGGCGCGGCGTGATCTCGCGCACCGCCGAAGCAAGCGCCGTCCCGGCCTGGGTGATGGCCTGGGTCAGATGGGCGGTGATCGAGGGAAGTTCAGCGATGCGCGCTCTGGCGCCGCGCTTGGGCGGGACCGGCTGTGCAGGTCCCGCCGGAGTCGGAACGGCCGAGGTGGTCGAAGGGCTCGTCTCGGGCCGGTCCATCGGACGTCAGGAAGGAACCTTCTTGAGCATTTCCAGGCCGACCTTGCCGGCGGCAATTTCACGCAGCGCCGTCACGGTCGGCTTGTCCTTGCTTTCGATCTTGGGCGTATGGCCTTGCGCGAGTTGGCGCGCGCGATAGGTGGCCGCCAGCGCCAGTTGGAAGCGGTTGGGGATTTGCTTGAGACAATCTTCAACGGTGATGCGTGCCATGCGTGAATTCTCCTGGAGATCGGCGAAACACTGAAGAAAGCGCCTGCGCGCCTTCAGGTTTCGTCAACACTGATGCCCAGTTGGGCGAACAATCCGCGGTTGCGGGCGCGTTGCGCGGAAAACCGTGTCCGCGCGGCTTTGACGATGCTGATCAACTCGTCCAAAGCGCTCGCAAAGTCTTGATTAATAATAACATGTTCGAATTCTGGCGCATGCGCGATTTCGCTGCCGGCGGCCAGCAGACGACGCGAAATCACATGCTCGGGGTCTTGTCCGCGGGTGCGCAATCGGGCCTCGAGCGCTTCGATCGACGGCGGCAGGATGAACACGCCCGTGACGCTCATGCGCGGGTTCGAGGCAAAACGGCTGCGCACCTGACGCGCGCCTTGCCAATCGATTTCGAGCAGGACATCGACGCCGGCTTTGAGTTGTTCCTCGATCCAGGCGCGCGAGGTGCCGTAGTAATTGCCATGCACCTCGGCATGTTCGAGGAATTCCTTGGCGGCTTCGCGCCGTTCAAATTCTTCGACCGAGACGAAATGGTATTCGCGGCCGTCTTGTTCGCCCGGGCGCGGCGCGCGCGTGGTGTGCGAGATCGACAAACGGACGTGATCGACGCGGTCCAGCAAGGCGTTGACCAAGGTGGATTTGCCGGCGCCGCTGGGCGCGACGACCATGAACAAGTTGCCCGCGTAGGTGGAATTCAGGATGCTCATGCCATGCGATTCTTGCGTTTGAGCACGCCATCTTACCGCGCCTGCCGGCCAAGCCCATCCAAGCCCGAGTCCATCCTCTCGCGCACGGCGCGCATCGGACGCGATATGGTGAGCCGATGCCGCCAGTTGTGAGCAAACGTTGTGACCAGCAATACGCCAGAAGCAAGCGCGTGGGAGTCTGCGCGCCTCGATCCGCATTCATTCGATAACGCACGTTCGACAACGCACCTCAGCGCCCATCATGGACTCCTCTGCCAATCCCACCTCGCCGCGTCCTTCGCGTCGCCGCGCCCTTGTGATCACGTCTTTGGTCGGGCTCGCGCTCGCGGGGGCCGTCCTGGCGGTGCTCCTGCCCTGGTTCTGGGGGGCCCGCACGCTGGAGGCGGTGCCGGCCCGGCTCGGGCCGGCCGTGGCGCTCGTCCAGGGCAACGTGCCGGGCGAGCTCAAGTGGTCGGGCAAGCACGAGCGCCAGATCCTCGACACCGGTGCCGGCATCGACAAGCACGGAATCGTTGACGAGCATCGAGGTCGTGCGCTGCGCGATCCCCCCGATGCCGCCGGAACAACCGAGTATGCG
>CAXBRX010000518.1:0-1761 GCA_963977835.1 uncultured Derxia sp. | reverse complement strand
CGGCGTGGTCAAGGGCTGGACGTCGCCCACGCTCGCACGAAACAGGTTCGCTTCCAGCGCCGCGCGCGCGGCGTCCTGGCGCGCCTGTTCGGCGGCGCGCTCGCGCTCGATCGCCTGCGCCTTGAGCTGATCGCGCAAGGCGCCGAGGTCGGACAGGCTGGGCCGTTGCGACTTGGCCATGGTCAGCGCTGGGAAGGCGGGCAGGGCACGCGCACGCGGCGTCGCGTGCGGATCAGGCCTTGCCTTCGAGATAGCGTTGCGCGTCGAGCGCCGCCATGCAGCCGGTGCCGGCCGAGGTGATGGCCTGGCGGTAGATGTGGTCCTGCACATCGCCCGCGGCGAACACGCCCGGCACGCTGGTCGCGGTGGCAAAGCCTTGCTGGCCGCCACGCGTGACGATGTAGCCGTCGTGCATGTCGAGCTGGCCGACGAAAAGGTCGGTATTGGGCTTGTGGCCGATCGCGATGAAGCAGCCATGCAGCGCGATCTCGCGCGTCGCACCGGTTTCCACATGCTTGATGCGCACGCCGGTCACGCCGGAATCGTCGCCGAGCACTTCGTCGAGCACATGGAAGAGTTGCAGCTCGATCTTGCCTTCCTTCACCTTCTCCATCAGCTTGTCGACCATGATGGGCTCGGCGCGGAATTTGTCGCGGCGATGGATGAGGGTGACTTTGTTGGCGATGTTCGCGAGGTAGAGCGCTTCTTCGACGGCGGTGTTGCCGCCGCCGACCACGCAGACTTCCTGGTTGCGATAGAAAAAGCCGTCGCAAGTCGCGCAGCCCGAGACGCCCTTGCCCATGAACGCCTGTTCCGACGGCAGGCCGAGGTACATCGCGCTCGCGCCGGTGGCGATGATGAGGGTGTCGGCCGTGTATTCGCCGCTGTCGCCGATCAGGCGGACCGGCTTTTCATTCAGATGCGCGGTATGCACATGGTCGAACACGATTTCGGTGTTGAAGCGCTCGGCATGGGCCAGGAAGCGCTGCATCAGGTCGGGGCCTTGCACGCCCTGGACGTCAGCCGGCCAGTTGTCGACTTCGGTCGTGGTCATCAATTGCCCGCCTTGCGACAGGCCGGTGACCAGCACCGGGTTGAGATTGGCGCGCGCGGCGTAGATGGCGGCGGTGTAACCGGCGGGGCCAGAGCCCAGGATCAATACGCGGCAATGCTTGGTCGTAGCCATGGTCGGTCAGCAATGGATAGGGGTGAAAGGGCGGCAGCGCATGCTGCACGAGGCTGCCAAATGCGGTCGGTAATGGGGAAAATCAACGTTTCCCTGACGTATTCGCGCGATATACGTGCTGCAACCCCTTGAGGGGATTGGACTTTTTGGGTCCTTTTGGATTATAAACGCGCCAACTTCCGTGGACTTTGTCACAAAAAATACGATGACGACGAACGTTGAAATGCTGCGTCGGGTGCCCTTGTTCAGCGGGCTCGACGATGTACAGCTCGAAGTCCTGACGCGCACCCTGGTCAAAAAGGCCTACCCGAAGCATCGGGTCGTCCTGACCGAAGGGCAGCCGGCCGACAGCATGTTCATCATCATCTCGGGTCGCGTGAAAGTGCAGATCGCCGACTCGGAAGGCAAGGAAGTCATCCTGGCCGTGCTCGGGCCGGGGGAATTCTTCGGCGAGATGAGCCTGATCGACAACAATCCGTCGTCGGCCTCGTGCATCACGCTCGAACAATGCCATTTCATCGTGGTGGGCAAGGACGATTTCCGCCGCCACCTCGCCAGCAACGTCGACATCGCCA
>CAXBRX010000517.1:0-1786 GCA_963977835.1 uncultured Derxia sp. | reverse complement strand
CCGATCTCGCGCATTGGTTGCCCGGAGCGGCGGCCGATGCGGCGTCCGGCGCCGGCCCTTACGACCTTGTTTTTGCGAATGCGGTCTTCCAATGGCTGCCCGAGCATCC
This sequence comes from uncultured Derxia sp., assembly GCA_963977835.1. Lineage (GTDB taxonomy): Bacteria > Pseudomonadota > Gammaproteobacteria > Burkholderiales > Burkholderiaceae_E > CAXBRX01. The sequence continues at coordinate 1,677 of CAXBRX010000517.1, read as the reverse complement.
GGCCTTGTTGGCGCGCATGCTGGAGGCGCTCGCGCCCGGCGCGGTGCTCGCGGTGCAGATGCCCGACAACATCGCCGAGCCTTCGCATCGCCTGATGCGCGAAGTCGCACAACAAGGTCCGTGGGCCGCCAAGCTCGCCCAGGCCGCGCGTGCGCCCTTGCCGCCGGTACGCCATTACTACGATCTGCTCGCGCCTTGGTCCGCGCGGCTCGATCTTTTCCACATTGACTACAATCACGCGCTTTCCGGGCCGGAAGCGGTCGTGGAATGGGTGAGCGGCACCGGCTTGCGCCCGTTTCTCGATCCACTCGACAACGCCGAGCGCGCGCAGTTTCTCGCCCGGTACACCGCGCGGATCGCACAGGCGTATCCGCTGGCGCAAGACGGCAAGCTGCTGCTGCGCTTTCCGCGCTTGTTCATCGTGGCCCAGCGCCGCGGCTAATGCGAAAGATCGCCATGAACGCAAAGCATTCTTCCCCCGTCGTCGGTGTCGTGATGGGCAGTTCGAGCGATTGGGACGTGATGCAGCACGCGGTCGCGATGCTCAAGGAATTCGGCATCGCGCACGAGGCGCGCGTGGTCTCGGCGCACCGCATGCCCGATGAAATGTTTGCCTATGCGCAAAGCGCGGCCGAACGCGGCCTGCAAGCCATCATCGCCGGCGCCGGCGGTGCTGCGCATCTGCCCGGCATGCTCGCGGCCAAGACCACGGTGCCGGTGCTCGGCGTGCCGGTGCCGTCCAAGTATTTGCGCGGCGAAGATTCCTTGTTGTCCATCGTGCAAATGCCCAAGGGCATCCCGGTGGCCACCTTCGCGATCGGCGAGGCGGGCGCGGCCAATGCGGGCTTGTTCGCGGTTGCCATGCTCGCGCGCCAAGACGCAGCGCTTGCGGAAAAGCTCGCGGCATTTCGCGTCAAGCAAAGCGACGCTGCGCGCGCGATGCAATTGCCGGGCGCCTGAGTTTTTTCGACGAATCGATCATGAACGATGCCATGCGCACGGCCGCTGCCGCGATGAACCCGACCGCGAACCTGCCTTTGCCGCCCGGCAGTTGGCTCGGTGTGCTCGGCGGCGGGCAGCTCGGCCGCATGTTCTGCCAAGCGGCGCACAGCCTCGGTTATCGCATCGCGGTGCTCGACCCGGATGCGCTCGCGACGGCGGCGCACGCCCTCTTCCGGGGGCGGGCCGGACCGTCCCCCTAGCGCCCCGCCGGACGGGTGCCGGCGCCTTCCGCGGCCCCGTGGTGCTCGCACCCGCCATGAACACCTCCATGTGGCTGCACCCGGCCACGCAGGTGAACATCGAGCGCCTGCGGGCGTTCGGGGTGCACATCGTCGAGCCGGAGAGCGGGCTGCTGGCCGATGGGGCGGTCGGCCCCGGTCGCCTTGCCGAGCCGTCGGTCATCGTCAACGCCGTCGAATCAGTGCTGGCGGGACGCGCCCACGGTGATCTGGCGGGTCGTCGGGTCCTCATCTCGGCCGGCGGCACACGCGAGCGCGCGCGCGACGATCGCCCGCGCACCCCCGGCAAGCGATCGGCCCGCCACGCGCGCCATCATGAGTCGCCGTGAGTCTAATGCCGTTGCCGCATCTCCGGCAATCTGTTAGAGTTCCGCCGCGAACAGGGCAGCCGACGCGCTTGGACTTGTCGAGACCAAAGGCCTCAGCGGATCGGTCG
>CAXBRX010000516.1:0-1803 GCA_963977835.1 uncultured Derxia sp. | reverse complement strand
CGAGCGCGCCGGCCGCACGCACCGCGTCGTCCATCGCGCCGCCGAGCGCGATGCAGGTGGCAATGGTGAGCGTCGGCCGCAGGCCCTTGCCTTCGCGCGTCACGTAATCGCGCATCAAGTCGTACAACTCGGCGCGCGGCGAACGCATCGGCACCAGTGCCAGGATTTCCTCAACGACCCGCGCCTTCATGCGCCGCATGGTCTCTTGCAGATCGTTGTCGAACAGCTTCGGATGCGCACGCCAGCTCTGCCCCGCGCGGCCGTCCCAGAGCGCGCGCGCCGGCGCGAGCATGGGTGCGGCATCGGGCGCAAACAATTCGATGTCGGGCGGATAACGCGCATCGAGATAATCGAGCGCTGGCCAATGCGAGCGTTCCCAGAACGCTTCGCCCTTGCGCCGACGCGGCGTGGCCGTGGTGACGGGCGCGACCCATTTGCCGGCGCTGCGGTCGCGGTATTCGCACCACAAGGCCTGGATCGCACGCAGGCCGCTGGCGCGTTGTGCGAGCAGGCTGAAGCAGCGCCAGGTCGCGAGCACATCGGAGCGCTCGCCGCGCACATCGAGGCTCGCGTTGAACACCGCATCGATCGGGCGGCGCTCGGCGTCGAACAACAGCTTGAGCGCGCGATCATCGAAATGCACCTCGACCGCCGGCGCCTTGTGCCGGCCGATGCGTGCCACGAGCCGGCTGTGCTGGCGCACGAGGCTTGCGTGGCTGCGATCGCCGAAATGCAGGCCGAGTTGCACCGCGCCGAGTTCTTGCGCGGCGGCGGCCACGATGGCGGGAGCGCGCGCCGCGAGCGCCTCGACGGTCGCCACCATCAATTGCGCCGCGTTCTCAATCGTCACCGGCGCCTCCCGCAAACTCGACGATGCCGCGCGTCTCGATCTCGAAACGCTCGCCGCCGACCTCGCCGTACAACAAGCACGGGCCGACCACCTCGTGCACGCTGAACGGGCGCAGGCTGGTCTCGCTCGGAATCACCACGCGCGCAGCCGCTTCGGCTTCGAAATCGAGCACCGTCCAATCGGCCCCGAGCCGCGCGCTGATCACCAGCCGTTTCGGAATCGGCGCCATCGGCGCAACGCCGAACAGGCGCGACAAGGCCGGCACTTGCTGCACCTGGTTGCGATCGAGCGCGCCACGCACCGCGAAGCTGACATTGCGGCGCGGAAAATGCCGCCGCATGCGGCCGTTCTGCCAGAGCATGACCGATGCCGTGGTCGCATCGGCCGGGCGCACCGGCTTGATGAAAGTGAACACCGCGGCATACGCGGGCGGCGCGTCGGTGCGTCCGCCCAGATCGTTGGCGAAGCCGAACACCCATTCGTCGAGTTCGGGCCAGCCCCAGCGACCGCGCACGCGCTCGTGGTAGCCGACTGCTTCGACCGCACGATGCGTCTTGCCGTTGAAGCACCAGTCGCCACGCGCGCGCACGCCGGCCTCGGATTGCCAGCGCAGATGATGATCGCCGGCAAACGGCGCGCATTGGCTCGTGCAGGGATGACTGGTGCGCTCCAGCATCAATTCGACGGCGGGCTCTTGCGCGGTCGAGCGCATGACGAGCGGTGATGGCGCGAAGCGCGGATGCGGCTGCGCGAAGGCCGACCACAAAGGCGCATCGAGCGCCGCATTGAACTGGCTCGCAACCCACGGCTTGCCGCGCTCATGCAACAGCAGAATCGTCGTGAAGCGTTCGTCTCCGGCCGCGGCACCGGGCGGCGGTCCGAGCCAGGCCGAATTCGCAACCATGCCCAGTTCGCCGTCACGCGACAAGAACGCGTAATGCAACCAGCGACGC
>CAXBRX010000515.1:0-1808 GCA_963977835.1 uncultured Derxia sp. | reverse complement strand
GAAGTCATCCTGGCCGTACTCGGGCCGGGGGAATTCTTCGGTGAGATGAGCCTGATCGACAACAACCCGTCGTCGGCCTCGTGCATCACGCTCGAGCAATGCCATTTCATCGTGGTGGGCAAGGACGATTTCCGCCGCCACCTCGCCAGCAACGTCGACATCGCCATGAACATCATGCGCGGCCTGGTGCGACGCATCCGCTTGGCCGACAAGAAGATCGAAACCCTCGCGCTGCTCGATGTGTACGGCCGCGTGGCGCGCGTGCTGCTCGATTTCTCCGATGTGATCGACGGCAAGCGCGTGGTGCGCCACAAGCTGCCGGCGCGCCAGGAAATCGCCAAGATGATCGGCGCCTCGCGCGAAATGGTCTCGCGCGTGATGAAGGATCTCGAAACCGACGGCTATTTCGTCGAGCAGGGCGACGGCACCATCCTCATCAACGAGCCGCTCGCGACTTGAACGCGTGATCCCGGCGCGCGACACACAGCGTGCCCGGGTTGCCCGCCTATAATCGGGCATGTCTCGTAGTTCCAATTCCTCCAACACCGGCCGCCCCCGTGCGCGCCAGGGCGAAGCCTTCATTCCCGCGCGTGGTGGCGCTGCGGACGAAGGTGGCTCGCGCCTTGGCCGATTGCTCGCCGAAGCGCGCTGGCTCGTGCTGGCGGCGCTCGCCTGCTATCTGCTGCTGATCCTGCTGACCTACCACAGCACCGACCCGGGCTGGAGCCGCGATACCGGCCACATCGTCCTCAACAAGGGCGGACGTGTCGGGGCCTGGCTCGCCGATCTGATGTACTACGTCTTTGGCGTTTCGACGCTCTGGCTCGCGGTGGCCATGCTGCGGCGGGTCTGGCTCGGGCTCGGGCGTTTGCGTGCGGCGCTGGCCGGCCGCCCCTGGATCGAAGAAGACCATGCCCACGCCGGCGCGTGGTCCTTGCTCGGGTTCGCCGTGCTCTGGTTGTGCAGCATGGGCATCGAAGCACTGCGGTTCTGGGAGACCGGCGCCAGCCTGCCGTTCGGCGCCGGCGGCGTGATCGGCAACGCGATCGCGACCCGCGCCCAGGTCTGGTTCGGTTTCACCGGTGCCACGCTGGCCTTGCTGGTCGGATTCTTCGCCGGGTTCTCGTTGTTCTTCCGGGTGAGCTGGCTGGTGGTGGCGGAGCGCGTCGGCGCCTTTGTCGAAACCGGCATCCAGCGCGTGCGTTGGTGGCGCGAATCGAAGCGCGATCGCAAGATCGGCGAAGCGGCGGCCGCACAGCGCGAGGAAGTCGTCGCCGAAGAGCGCGAATATTTCACCGAGGCCAAGGAAGCCAAGCCGATCCGCATCGAGCCTCAGGTCGTCGAGGTGCCGAAGTCCGAACGCGCGCTCAAGGAAAAGCAGCAGCCTTTGTTTGCCGAACTGCCCGATTCCGATCTGCCGCCGCTCGATCTGCTCGACGCGCCCGCCGCAGCCCAGGAATTCGTCAGCACCGACACCCTCGAATTCACCTCGCGCCTGATCGAAAAGAAGCTCAAGGATTTCGGTGTCGAGGCGACCGTGGTTGCGGCCTATCCGGGCCCGGTGATCACGCGCTATGAAATCGAGCCGGCCACCGGCGTGAAGGGCGCGCAGATCGTCAATCTCGGCAAGGACATCGCGCGCGCGTTGTCGTTGGTGAGTGTGCGCGTGGTCGAGACCATTCCCGGCAAGACCACGATGGGCCTCGAACTGCCCAACCCCAAGCGGCAGATGGTGCGTTTGTCGGAAATCCTCGGCTCCACCGTCTACAACGAAGCGGCGAGCCGGCTCACGCTCGCGCTGGGCAAGG
>CAXBRX010000514.1:0-1826 GCA_963977835.1 uncultured Derxia sp. | reverse complement strand
GCTCACCCCTGATCTCCACTTGATCACCGACGTGCACATTCGCGATCATGTTCGCAAGTTCGGGCGTGCGGGGAATGAGATGATTGTTCGAGAATCGTGTCGGATCAAACGGCGGCGCCTTCATTCCTTCCCATCGATAGAAACAAGTCCAATCTCCATGATCATAGGAAACCATGCGGTACCCATTTGTGGTAATGTTTGTGCCCCAGACGAGGCAGAGATCCGCGGTGATGGTCGACGCCTGCGCGTTCACCTCGATGGTCACCGACGCCTTCCCGTCGACCTCGCCGATCGAGCGCACCTTCGCACCGGTGTGCATCGCGATCCCGCGACGTCGGTACGCGCGGGCGAGTTCCTTCGAGAGCGACTCGTCCTCGAGCGGCGCGATGCGGGGCAGAGCCTCCACGATCGTGACCTCGGCGCCCATGGAGCGGTAGAAGGACGCGAACTCGAGGCCGACCGCGCCCGCACCGATGATCGCGATCGGGTAGGGGGTGTCGGCCATGAGGGGGAGGAGGGCGTGGCCGGTACCGAACGCCAGGCGGGCGTTGCGGCGTGGGGGGGCGGCCGATGCGCGTCGTTCAGCGCTTGCCTTCGACCTGGCTCACGTCGCGCACCGCACCGGTGTCGGCCGAGGTCGTCATGGCCGCATAGGCGCGCAAGGCCGGCGAGACTTTGCGTTCGCGCTTGGCCGGTTTCCAGGCTTGGGCGCCGCGCGCTTCCATGGCGGCGCGGCGTTCGGCCAGCGCGGCATCGCTGATCGCGAGCCGGATGCTGCGGCCCGGGATGTCGATCTCGATGCTGTCGCCTTCTTCGACCAGACCGATCGCGCCACCGGCTGCGGCTTCGGGCGAAGCATGGCCGATCGACAGCCCCGAGGTGCCGCCCGAGAACCGGCCATCGGTCAGCAGCGCGCATTGCTTGCCCAGGCCTTTGGACTTCAGATACGAGGTCGGGTAGAGCATCTCTTGCATGCCGGGGCCGCCCTTCGGGCCTTCGTAACGCACCACCACCACATCGCCCGCGACGATGTCGCCGCCGAGGATACGTTCGACGGCTTCTTCCTGCGATTCGCAGACACGCGCGCGGCCCGTGAATTTGAGGATGGAATCATCGACCCCGGCGGTCTTCACGATGCAGCCCTTTTCGGCGATGTTGCCGAACAGGACCGCGAGGCCGCCGTCTTGCGAATAGGCATGGGCGCGATCGCGGATGCAGCCCTGGGTGCGGTCGGCATCGAGTTCGGGGAAGCGGCGCGATTGCGAAAAGGCTTCGGTGGTCGGCACGCCGCCGGGCGCGGCGCGATAGAAGGCATGCACGTCTTCATTCGTGCTGCGCTTCACATCCCAGGCATCGAGCGCGGCCGCGAGGCTAGGCGCATGCACGGTCGGCACATTGGTGGTGAGCAGGCCGGCGCGGTCGAGTTCACCCAAAATGCCCATGATGCCGCCCGCGCGGTGCACGTCTTCCATGTGGTACTTCTGGGTCGCGGGCGCGACCTTGCACAAGCAAGGCACACGGCGCGACAAGCGGTCGATGTCGGCCACCGTGAACTTGATGCCGGCTTCCTGCGCAGCGGCGAGCAGATGCAGCACGGTGTTGGTCGAGCCGCCCATCGCAATGTCGAGCGTCATCGCATTCTCGAACGCGGCGAAGCTCGCGATCGCGCGCGGCAGGGCTGACGCGTCGTCTTGTTCGTAATAGCGGCGCGCGAGCGCGACGATGCCCCGGCCGGCTTCGAGGAACAAACGCTTGCGGTCGGCATGGGTGGCGACGATGGAGCCATTGCCGGGCAAGGACAGGCCGAGCGCTTCGGTCAGGCAGTT
>CAXBRX010000513.1:0-1844 GCA_963977835.1 uncultured Derxia sp. | reverse complement strand
ATGGTCGGCACATCGATGCCGCGCGCGGCCACGTCGGTGGCGACGAGCACGCGCAAAGCACCGCGGCGCAGGGCGCCCAGGGTGCGGTTGCGCTTGCCTTGCGGCATGCCGCCGTGCAAAGCGGCGACCGCATGGCCGATTTCTTCGAGTCGGCCGGCGAGCCAATCGGCGTCGCGCTGGGTCGAGGTGAAGACGATCGCTTGTTCGAGCGCGGCGTCGGCCAGCAGGTGTTCGAGCAGGGCGTTCTTGTGGCGTGCGTCGTCGGCGTAATGCAGGCGCTGGGCGATGTTCTCGTGGCGTTCGCGGTGACTTTGCACCTCGATGCGCTCGGGGTTGTTCAGCATGCCTTCGGCCAGTCGCGCCACCGGGCCGGCGAAGGTGGCCGAGAACAGCATGGTCTGACGGGTGGCCGGGGTGCGCGCGGCGATCGTGCGCATGTCGTCGATGAAGCCCATGTCGAGCATGCGATCGGCTTCGTCGAGGACCAGCACTTCGAGGGCGGACAAATCGAGTTTGCCGTTGTCGAGATGGTCGAGCACGCGGCCCGGGGTGCCGATCACGATGTCGAGCGAGGCGCGCAATTGCTGGAGCTGCTTGCCGTAGGGCACGCCGCCGACGATGGTCGCGGTGCGCAGCCAGCGCAATTGCTTGCCGTAGGTTTCGGTCGCCTTGGCGACTTGCTGTGCGAGTTCACGCGTGGGCGTGAGCACCAGCACGCGCGGCTTGCGCGCGGGCGGGGCGGGACGCCGTGCTTCGCGCGCACCGGGCCCCCGCTCGCCCGTGGGGGCGGCGGGGCGCGGCGCTTGTTCGCGCGTATCGACGGCGGCCAGCCGATGCAGGCTGGGCAGCATGAAGGCGGCGGTCTTGCCGCTGCCGGTGTTGGACGAGACCATCAGGTCACGGCCGGCCAGCGCCACGGGAATGGCTTGGGCCTGGACCGGGGTGGCCTCGGTGTAACCGCTCGCGCGCACAGCCGCGAGCAATGCGGGATTCAATCCCAGCGTTTCGAAACTCATGGATTCCTCGAGTCAAGCAAATGCCGGCGCAACGCCACGAAAGCGTGTGCCGACTAGGTGGGTCGCGATAAGACTTGAGCGCTTCGCGCGGTGCCTGGAGCGACGGCATCGCCGCCAACCTGAAGGCCCGTGACTGCCGCTTGCGGACTCGGGAGAAGAAGGTCAGAGGTGATGAATCAATGCGTCGTTACGACTGAGCGTAGAGCGACGCGAGGCGCGGAGCATACACGAAGCATCGCTGCAGTGCGGGAATTTCTTCACGCCGGCGAGGGATTTCAGGCCGCGGGCGGCGGAAAGGCGGCGTCGCGCAGGGCTTGCTGCTTGTCGGCGGGCAATTTGAGGATCAGCGTGAGCAGTTCGGCGCCGTCGATCACGCGCACCTTGTTCATGGCCGCGTCCTTGTGCGCGTCGTCGCTGAAGCCCGAGGCGGCGACCATGGTGCCGCGCGCCATCTGATTGCGCGTCAGGGCTTCGCGGAAATTGCGCAGCCGCGGCAGATCGACCGAAGCCCCCCAGGCCACGGTCTCGACGAACATCATCGGACGATCGGGGGCCGACATGGCCGCGAGAACGAAGCGCGCCGAGCCATCGGTCAGACCATGCCGGTCTTCGACATGAAAGCCGGCTGCGGAAAAATAGGCCGAGCACAAGGCGCCGAAACGGATCGGATTCAGGGCGCGCAGCAAGGCCAGCGTCCAGGGCGCGTCATGGTCGACCGGCGGCGGCGCGAAGGCCTCGGGCGGCGGTGCGACCGTGCTCATGCGCGAAGGGCGTGCCTCTTCGATTTCGTCGTCGGGACGCGCATAGAACATGCGTTTGAACAGCGCA
>CAXBRX010000512.1:0-1854 GCA_963977835.1 uncultured Derxia sp. | reverse complement strand
GAACTGCGCTGCGCAAGCGCCCGCACCTCCGACGCGACGACCGCGAATCCGCGCCCTTGTTCCCCGGCGCGCGCGGCCTCGACCGCCGCATTGAGCGCGAGGATGTTGGTCTGGAACGCGATGCCTTCGATGATCTGGATGATCTCGGACACTTTCTTCGACGAGCCATTGATGGCACGCATGGTCGCCTCGACTTCGGCCACCGCCGTGCCGCCTTTGCTCGCGACCTGATTCGCCTGCGCGCTCACCGCGCTCATTTCGTGCGCGGTGTCGGCGGTCTGGCGCACCGTGCCGGTCAATTGCGTCATCGATGCTGCGGTGTGCTGCAGGCTCGACGCGGTCTGCTCGGTGCGTTGGCTCAAGTCCTGGTTGCCGGAAGCGATTTCGCCGCTCGCGGTGCTCACGTTCTGGGTGGCATTGCGCACCTGATCGACCAGATCGCGCAAAGCGCCTTGCATGTGCGCGAGCGATTGCAGCAAGCGCCCGGCCTCGTCGCGGTCATGGCCTTCCACACGGCTCGTCAGATCGAAGTTCGCGATCGCGTCGGCCGCATGCGCCGCGGCCCGGATCGGCCGCGTGATGCTGTTGGCGAGCCAGTACGACAACACCATGCCCAAGCCCACCGCCGCGACCGCGAACACGATGAGCCCGAGGCGGGCACGCTCGTTGAGCTTGACCAGGTCGGCCGACAGATGATCGATTTCGCCGCGCTGATAATCGAGCAACGCCTTGAGTTCGCCCAGATAGGCATCGCCCGCGGGTTTGAATTCGCTCGTATACAAGGCCTTGACCGCGGCCGCATCGCCGGCCTTGCGCGCCGCAATGATGCGGTCGCGCGCCTGGACATAGGCCGCGCGGCGCACGCCGATCTCGGCAAACATCTTCTTTTCGTCGGGCGTTTGCATCATTGCTTCGACGGACTTTTGCAAGGCCGACGATAGACGCGACGATTCGGCGGTATCGGCCGCGAAGAATTCAGCCAAAGAACCGTCGGAACTGATTGCGATCGAGGTCGTGCGCAACACGCCGGCATTGATCAGCCGATGCCAATCCGATGCATAGCGCTCGGTGGCCACGGCCGAATCGACGAGTTCCTTGGTGTCTTGCTGGATGTGGCTCAGGGCCCAGATGCCGATGCCGGTACCGGCCAACGCCAAGGCCAGCACCACACCGAGAACGACGAGCATGCGATGGCCAATCGACCGGCCCAAGGACAGTTTGAACATTGACGCGGACATCTCGATTCCTTTCTCGCTACCCAACATTGCGGGCAATGGCAAGTGTCGCGAAAGTGCGCGTCAATTGATGAAACAGAACAGCGGTGATTTCCGGCGCTATTTGGCGGATTGGGGGAGCCGATCAGGCTCGGCGAACGAGGCAGCGCTTTAACAAGCTTCAGTCAGAAGCCGAAGTACACCATTGCTGCTCGCAGGGAACGCCGTCATGGTCACCGTCCATTTCCACCCCTGGACACGTCCGCAAGAAGTACTTCGCCTCCTCGCACGAGGTCATTTGCGAACAACGCGTGCGCCCATCGCACCGAAAGGTCTGCTCATGAACACGCGTCGATTGTCCTGCCTGCACCTCTGGCGTCGCGCCATGCGGCAGCAGATCAGCGCCAATACCGGTCGCAAACATACGCCAGCCCAAAGCGCCTGCGCCGACCAGCAGTGCAATCAACAGAACGCGCCATGTGAGGCCAACACGCGCCTTTGGTCGGTCGGCCCGCCCGACAGGCCTGGACGTAGCCGCACGCTCGGGCCGCCGCACGTGCACTGCACGCTTTCGGCCATCCGGAGCGTTTTCCAGTTCGAATGTCAGCATCTCGCCCACTGGTGGACGAGTGACGTCGCG
>CAXBRX010000511.1:0-1863 GCA_963977835.1 uncultured Derxia sp. | reverse complement strand
GGCCGCGGCCTGAATGTGCAGGTGGCCAGCGGCACGAGCACCAATGTGCAAGGCCGCGACTGGGGTTACGAGACCAACTCGGTGACCCTCGGCGGCGGCGAAGGCGTCGACGTGATGATCGATACCGCAGGCGTGCCGCCCGGGACCTATTACCTGTACTCGACCAACCTCAACTACCTGAGCAACGGCGCGGACGATCGCGGCGGGCTCATGACCCACATCGTCATCAACTGAGCCACCGGCCAAGAGGAGTCATCATGTTCCTTGATTCGATCAGGCAATCGGGCGCCCGGTGGATGCGTCTGGCGGCCGCTTGTGCAGCCTTGTGTGCCGGACCGGCGCATGCGTTCATCGACGGCATCAGCGCGCCCGGGTCGACCTTCGCGCTGACGGCCGATGCCGATTACATCAGCGTGGCCGACGGCGTCAGTTTCTACGCCTGGGGCTATCGGGTCACGGGCAGTGCCGCGCCGCTCATGCAATTCCCGGGGCCCACCATCGTCGTGAACCAGGGCGATACGGTCACGCTCACGCTGACCAACAACCTGCCGGTCAACACTTCGATCATCTTTCCGGGCCAGCTCGATGTGAGCGCGGTCGATCCGAATGCGCCCGACGGCATCGCGGTCACCGACGCGGGCAATGTCGGCAAGCTCGCCCGCGAAGCCGCGCCGCTGGGCGGCACGGTCTCGTATCGCTTCGTCGCGAGCCGGCCCGGCACCTTCATGTACCGCAGCGGCACGCAGATGGAAGTGCAGCAGGAGATGGGCCTGTTCGGCGCCTTGATCGTGCGGCCGGCCGCCACCAACCAGGCCTACGAGCATCCGTCGACGTATTTCGACCGCGAGACCTTGTTCGTGCTCAGCGAACTCGATCCCTTGTGGCGCCAGGCCGTCTACGACCAGGTCATGGCCGCCAACGGCGCCGTGCTGCCCAACGCGTCGATCGACACCAGCGCATTCGGCAATTACAACCCGGTGTACTGGTTCATCAATGGCCGCAACGGGCCCGACACGCTGGCCGCGGCCTTTCTGGGCACCTTGCCCAATCAGCCCTACAACTGCCTGCCGCGCATGCATGCCAACGAGCATCTCTTGATGCGCATGGTGAATGCCGGCCGCGAGCTGCACCCGTTCCATCACCACGGCAACAACTCCTGGACCATCGCGCGCGACGGCAATGTGCTGTCGAGCGGCGACCCGGTCACGGTCGGCCCCGACATCGCGCAATCGAATTTCACGCTGCAGATGGTGCCCGGGCAGACCGTCGACGCCATCTATTGGTGGTCGGGCTACGACCTCGGGTGGGATGTCTATGGCAATGCCCCGTGCGGCAAGGCCGGCCAGCCCGCGTGCCCGGCGGCGCAACCCGGTCAATTGCAGGCCGATGTCGGCAAACCGGTGCCGGTCAAATTGCCGAGCGAACTCGAACTGACCTATGGCGAGCTGTACAGCGGCAGCCCGTATCTGGGCAGCTTCGGCGCGCGGCCGGTGGGCGCGGGCGCGCAGAACCTGACGGCGGCCTATTTCCACATGTTCCACTCGCACAACGAGCGCGAAATCATCAATGGCGGCGTCTACCCGGGCGGGATGATGACCTTCGTGGTGATCGAGCCGCCGAGTGTGCCGATCCAGTGAATCCCGCAATCCAACGGAGATCGACATGAACAGGCTGATCAAGCGCTTCGTCGGATGTGCAGCGGCGGGTGTGGCTGCGCTCACCGCGGTTCCGGCCGCGGCCGAAACGATCGTCTATCTGAAAGCCCAGGCCTACTGCGAAAACGCCGCGACCGGCGCCTATGCAGGAGCGCCTTCGGGCACGCCTTCGGCTTGTCCGGCGGGCAGCGTCCCGATGTGGGGATAT
>CAXBRX010000510.1:0-1879 GCA_963977835.1 uncultured Derxia sp. | reverse complement strand
CTGGTGAAAAAGGCCGGTTGCTCGATATTGGAAATGTGCCCGGCGCCCGGAATCTCGAAGAATCCGGAGCCCGCGACCTCGGCGTGCAGCGCCTTGGTGCCGGGAAGTGTGGCGTCCTTGCCCCCGCACAGGAACAGAGCCGGGGCCTTGATGGAAGGAAGGCCCGGCCGCAGGTCAAAATCCGAAAGCGCCGAGGCGCAGCCGACAAAGCCGTTGACCGGCGTAGTGCGTACCATCTGGCGGATTTTATCGACGGCCGGCTTGTTGGCTTCCATGAACTCCGGCGGGAACCAGCGTCCGACGGTCGGCTCGACCAGCGCCTCCATGCCCTTGTCCTGGGCAAGCGCGATGCGCTCCGCCCATTGCTGCGCGGAGGCGGGCGTCGAAGCGGGTCCGCAATCGCAAGGGACCACTTTCATGACGCGGGTGGGATGTTTCGCCGCCAGCGCCACCGCCGTGCCGGCGTTGGCCGTCTGGCTGAGCGGATGCGCGGTGATCGACGGCGGGACGTTCACGGTGAGCGCGGCGACGGACGACGTGATGCTGCCCGCGGCGTTCGTGATGATGACGCGGTAATTTCCCGCGTTCGCCGTGAGCGCGCCGAGGATGTCGAGGCTTTGGTTCGTCGCGTTCGGAATTGCGGTTGTTCCGAATTGCCACTGATACGAAAACGGCGCGCTGCCATCGACGCGCACGAAGAAGAACGGCACCCCGCGCGCCTGTTTGCGCTGCATGGTCGACAAACGATGGCAGATGGTTTCGAAACTCAGTCCGAATCGCCGCGCGAGCAGATCGATGTCGTAGGCGTGCGCTTCGGCCGCCTGCAAAAAGCGGCCATAGGGCAACACCAGCGCGCCGGCGAAATAGCTGGCCAGACCGATGCGCGCCAGGGCGCGTGCCTCGTCGGTCTGCAGATCGGCCGTGGCGGCCGGCGAAGTGGGGGAGGTGGGCGTGCTCATGATCCGGAGGCAGTCGTGGTGTGTGGGTGTGCGGTCGTGGCGCCGGGGGCGATGTCGTCAGCGTCGGTGGCTTGCCAACCGCCACCCAGCGCCTTGTACAAACGCACGTAATCGGCATTGAGTTCGGCTTCGGCGCTGGCCACGCTGTCTTGCGCGCTCAATTGGGTGCGTTGGGTGTCGAGCACCGTGAGGAAGTCGACCAGGCCGCTCGAATACCGTTGGCGCGCGAGCAGCGCGGCATTGGTGGCGGCGTCGGACGCGTTGCGCAAAGTGGCAAGACGTTCGCGCCCGGTGCGCAAGGCCACCAGCGCATCTTCGACATCCTTGAGTGCGGCGAGGATCACCGCTTCGTAATTCACGCGCGCTTGTTCGAGCGCCGCATCTTGCGCACGCACCGCGGCGCGGCGTGCGCCGCCATCGAACAAAGGCACCGAGACGTTCGCGAGCAGGCTGCTGGCAACCGTGCCGCCGCCGGTCAGCGCGCCGACGGTGAGGGCGCTCAGACCGATCGAGCCGCTCAGATTGAAGCTCGGGTAGCGCGCGGCCTGTGCTTGGTCCAGACGCGCGAGCGCGGCCTGCACCTTGCGTTCGGCAGCGCGCACATCGGCACGCTGGCGCAAGGTTTGTGCTGGTACATCGAGTGCGATGTCGGCCGGTGGTGCGGGCAAGGACGCTTGCGCTTGCAGCGTGGCGATCAAGGCGGCGGGCGGCTTGCCGACCAGCACCGCAAGCGCATGTTCGGTCTGGGCGATGCTCGCTTCGAGCGCCGGCAGATTGGCGCGCGTCTGTTCGGTGGTCGCGCGCGCTTGTTCGACATCGAGCGAGGTCGCGAGCCCGGCCTGCGCACGCCATTGCGTGATCTGCAAGGTTTCTTCTTGAGCGGCGAGGTTGTTGCGCGCGATCGCGAGGCGCGCCTGATA
>CAXBRX010000509.1:0-1890 GCA_963977835.1 uncultured Derxia sp. | reverse complement strand
GTGCATCCACCGCGCGGGTGGCCGCGGCCAGCACCGCAGCGCGCACGGCCGGGCTCGGCGCTTCGTCGGCGAGTTCGCTCGCGCGGCGATAGTCGTCGATCAGGGTGCGATCGTTGGGCTTGCTCATCGCCAACCCTCCATGCAGGTGCGCAGCTTGGCCATGGCGTAACGCACCCGGCTCTTGGCGGTTTCGAGGTTCGCGCCGGTGACGTTCGCGATCTCGTCGATGCCGAGGCCGCCTTCGGCGTGCAGCAAGAAGGCGGCGCGCTGGATTTCGGGCAAGGCTTCGACGCAATTGAGAAAGTTGCGCGCGTCCTGGCGCGACATTGCGCGCTGCTCGGGGCCGGCGGCCGGATCGGCCAGTTGGTCCACCAGGGCGATCGCGTCGTCGGGATCGTTGGCGCAGGCATCGAGGCTTTGCGTGGCACGGTGGGCGCGCGCATGGTCGATCAACTTGCTGTGCGCGACCGCGTACAGCCAGGTGGTGAATTTGGCGCGCGGCTCGTAACTCGCCGCGTTGCGGACCACCGCCATCCACGCCTCCTGCAACAAGTCCTGCGCCAACTGCGCATCGCGCAACTGGCGCAGAAAATAGCGATACACCGCGCGTTCATGGCGGTCGTACAGCGTGGCGAAGGCGCGGGCGTCCCCGCGCGCATAGGCGAGCATCAACGACTCGTCGGTCGGCGCATCGGTCATGGGCGCGGATTGTCGCCGCAGCGGCGCGCCCGGGCAAATCGCCCGGTGCGCGCGCGCGGCCAAGGCGGCCGACACGACCATCGCCGTCTCATCGCCGCGCCGGCGGATCGGGCACGAAGCCGTTGCGTTCGCCGGGGAAAGGATTGGGCGAAGGCAGCGTCGGACGCGGCGCGATCACGCCCATCGCGATCAGGTTTTCGCGGCTGTCGTAATGCAGCACGACGATTTCATCGGGCTGGCTGCGCGCGCGCTCGAAGCTGGTGTACTCGACCCAGGAATCTTCGCGGTCGCCGTGGCCGGTGCCTAGCTTCGGTTGAGCGGGGCGCGTCGGCGTACTTTGCGCGCGCGCTGCCGATTTGGCTGCTGCTGCATCGGCCTGCACGCCGCCTTGGATTTCGTTGGCGGGCGCCGCTTGCACCACGGGCGCCGGTGCGCTTGCCGGAGAGTCGGCATAGGCGCGGCTTTCACGATCGGTGCGCGGCCTGACCATCGGCGGCGGGACGTAATCCTGGGGCGCCGGGCGCTCGCGGAACAAGGCCACGCCGATCACGCCGACATCCTTGGGCCGGCCGGTGCGCGCGGCATACGAATCGCCGAGCGACGTGAATTCGAACGCGGCGATTTCGGCCTGGCTTTTGCGCCAGCCCGCGATCTCGGAGGACTCGCCGGCCGCGAACACATAGCCGTCCTGGCCCCAGGCCGCGGATTCGCCGGTGACGACATTGACGCCGTCGATCGCCATGACCGCGAGCACCCGGTTGCCGGTGTGGTTGTGCAACGCGACCGCGTAACGATGGCCGGGCGTGCCCGCGACCCAGTACTGGCCGCGCGCGGCGTAGACCGGCAAGGTCGAGCCGGTGTCGCGATCGATGATGCTGACTTCGGCCATGCGGCCGAGGGCGTAGACATTGGACACACCGCCGGCACACGCGCCGGCCACAGCGACTGCCGCGAGGGCGCGGCGCAGATGGGGTTTCATTCAAGCCTCCTTGTGAACCATCACAAGGACTTGAACGCGGCGGTGCTCGATTCGGGGTTAACGGCGGAAAAAAAATTTGCCAACCGGGGCCGGATGGTGATGCCGGCCCCGGTTGGATCAGCGAGCGTCGCCGTCGCCTTGCGGGCGTTCGACGCGCTTTTCCACGCGCTTTTCGGCGCGTTGTTCCTGCCGCTGTTCTTGACGCTGCTCCT
>CAXBRX010000508.1:0-1908 GCA_963977835.1 uncultured Derxia sp. | reverse complement strand
GCCGATGGTGCCTCCGGTGCCGCAGCCGCCAATGCGGCCGATGCCGCACGCGCTGCCGACACACCGCCGGCGCCCGCGCTGCATGCGCCGGAACAAGTGTCGATCGGCAAGGCCTTCGATCTTGCAGTCGATCTGAGTGCTGCAGGCGCGGTCGAGGCCGATGTCGTGTTGTCGTTCGATCCGCAATTGCTGCAGGCGCAGGGTGGTAGCGCCGGCAAGGCCAGTGTGCATTTGAGCGCTGCCGGGCGTGCGCCGGGAAGCCTGACCGGCAGCGTGAGCTTCAATGCCTCGGCGGCGGGCGCGGGCAGTGCCACGGTCCAGGTCGTCGGTGGCAGTTTCGTCGACCAGGATGGGCGCCGACATCAGATCGGCGCGCAAGGATCGGCGACGGTGCGGATCGTGCAATGAAGCGGCGCGGCTTCACGCTGATCGAACTCGTGATCGCGCTCGCGATCCTCGCGGTCGTCGTCACGATGGCCGCGCCGGTGCTCAAACTGCAGGTGCAGCGTCAGAAAGAGGCCGAGTTGCGCCAGGCGCTGCGCGACATTCGCGGTGCGATCGACGCCTACAAAAAGGCCGGCGACGACGGCGTGATCGCCAAACGCGCCGATCAATCGGGTTATCCCGCGCGGCTCGAAGATCTCGTGATCGGCGTGCCCAATCAGAAAGACCCGGGCGGCGGCGCAAAGTATTTTCTGCGTCGCATTCCGCGTGACCCGATGAATGCCGACCAGAACCTCGCGCCGGCCGCGACCTGGGGTTTGCGCAGTTATGCGAGCCCGCCCGAAGCGCCGAGTGCGGGCGAAGATGTTTTCGATGTGTATTCGCGCTCGGAAGGAACGGCGATCGATGGCACACATTACCGCGACTGGTGAGCGCCGCCGCGCGGCGTGCGGCTTCACCCTCATCGAGCTGTTGGTGGTGCTCGCGATCGTGGCCTTGATGCTCACGCTTGTGACGCCTCATTACCTCGCGCATGTGCGGCGTTCGAAAGAGACCGCGCTGCATGGCTCGCTGCAGGTGATGCGCGATGCGATCGACAAATTCGAGGGCGACCAAGGCCGGCTGCCCGACAATCTCGACGAACTCGTGCAGCGACGCTATCTGCGCGCCATGCCGCAAGACCCGATCACCGGCCGCACGGACGGTTGGGTCGAACAGCACCCCGATGAAGTGCCCGGCGCCAATGCGAATGCGCGCAGCGATGGTCTGGCCGATGTGCATAGCTCGGCGCCCGGCAACGGGCTCGACGAAACGCCCTACGCCTCATGGTGAGTCCGGGCATGTGCGCACCGCGAGCCCGCGAGCGCGGCTATGCCTTGGTCATGGCCTTGTTGATGGTCATGGCGATCGGCCTGGCGAGCACCTCGGCGGTGTTGCGCTGGCAGACCGAGATCCAGCGCGAGCGCGAGCGTCAATTGCGTTTCGTCGGTGCCCAATACGCCGATGCGATCGCCAGCTACTACCTCGCGGTGCCCGGGGCCAAGCAATATCCGCTCAGCCTCGACGACTTGCTCGACGACAAGCGCTTTCCAATGCCGCGCCGGCATCTGCGCCGCAAATATCCCGACCCGATGACCGGGCAGGCCGATTGGGATCTGATCGTCCAGGATGGACGCATCATCGGGCTGCATAGCCGCAGCACCGCGTACACGCTCAAGCAGGAACGCGGAGCGGCATCGACGACCTATGCCGATTGGCAATTCGTCGCCGCGGCGGTTGCCACGGGCAAGGTCAGTCTCGATCCGGGCAGCAATCCCACCGATCCCTCCACGCCGACCCCGGCCCCGGAACCCACGCCGAGTGTGCCCTTGCCGCCGCCGGTCGTCATCTACAACCCCGCACCGCCATCTTCCGACGATCCGCCGAATTGTTCGGCGCAGTATCAGGACGCGCTGCGTGTGTGCA
>CAXBRX010000507.1:0-1929 GCA_963977835.1 uncultured Derxia sp. | reverse complement strand
ACACGACCCGGCCATCGCGGCGCGCTGCCATGGCCGGCAGCACGAGGTTGGCGATGCGGACCGCAGCGTCCACATGCAAACGCCACATCAATTCGGCGTCTTCTGGTTTGAGCGCGCCGAGCATGCCCACGCGCAGCACGCCGGCCGCATGCACGAACGCGCTGACGTCGCGCACGCGCGCCGCGGCGGCTTCGACTTCAGCGCCCTGGCTCAGATCGACGCGCACCGCGGTGAATGCCGCATGCGTGCAGCGTGCGGGCGCGATGTCGAAGCCGTGTACCTGCCAGCCGTCGGCCAGCAAGCGCTCGGCGATGGCCAGGCCGATGCCCGAACTGCTGCCCGTGACGAGGGCGATGCGTTGGTTCGTCAAAGCCGTTCTCCTCGTCGCGCGCTCAGCGCTTGAGCAAACCCGCGTTGGCGAGCGCGGCACGCAGCGCGGCCAGTTCGGCCTCGTTCGGCGCTTCGGTCGGCGCACGCACGGTGGGCGCATCGATCACGCCGGCCAGATACATGCCGGCCTTCATGCGCGCATGCGCTTCGCCGGTCGGTTCGCCGCCGCCGTACACCGCGTCCTTGAGCGGCGTGATGAGCGCCTGGACTTCCATCGCGCGCTTGAGGTCGCCGGCCTTCACTGCCTCCCAGAGCGCGTTGATGAGTCCGGGGATGAAGGTGGCGAAGCCGACCAGCGCACCATCGACGCCTTGCACCATGGTGGCCAGCAGATATTCGTCATGGCAGGTCAGGATCGCCTTGGCCGGATCGGCTTCGCGGATCGCCTTGATGTCGGCGGCATATCGATTCATGTCGCGCTGGCCGACCTTGAAGGCCTGCACATACGGCAGCCGCGCGAGTTCGGCGAGCGTGGCCGACGAATACGAGGCGCGCGTCCAGGCCGGGTAGACATGCGCGACCAGATCGAGGCCGGTCTCGGCGATGGCCTCGAAATAATCGGTGACGTGTGCGGGCCGGAAGCCGAAGCGCAACCAATGATGCGGCGGCATCACGTCCAGCGCCTGGGCGCCGGCGGCGCGTGCCAGCCGCGCATGCTCCTTCGCGTCGCGGATGCCTTCGCAGACGATCGACGAAATCACCGGCAGCTTGCCGGCCAACTCGTCGGCGACGATGCGCGTGACCTCGGCGCGCTCTTGCGGCGTGAGCGAGAACACCTCGCCGGTATGGCCGTTGGTCATCACCGCGACCACGCCCGGCTGCCCCGCCAGCCAGGCGGCCAGGCGACGCAGCGCGGGCTCGTCGATGTCGTGTTGCGGCGTGAAAGGACAAGCGATGGCGGGGATGATGCCGCGATAATTCTTGATGGTGGGCACTGCGGTCTCCTTGGATTAGCATGCCGCTACCGCTGGCTGTGCAGCGGCGCGGTGAAACAGGTCACGCAGAAATCATCGGGCACCGCGGGTTCGCTGACCAATGCCGTTTTCTTCTGGATTTATGCCGCCAAAGCACCGCCAATGAATTTCTCGTGGCTCGAAGACTTCCTGGCCTTGGCCGCGAGCGGTAACTTCTCTCGCGCTGCACAAGACCGTCATATGACGCAGCCTGCGTTCAGCCGGCGCATCCGTGCGCTCGAAGAATGGTTGGGTGTGGTGTTGTTCGACCGGTCATCGCATCCCGCGACCCTGACCGAGACCGGAGAGTGGTTCCGCACCGTCGCGCAGGAGATCCTGGCGCGTGTCGCGCGTGTGCCCGACGAAGCGCGCGCGGTGTCCGACGCCAACTCGGCGACGCTGCGCCTGACTTCGACGCATGCCTTGTCGTTCACGTTTTTGCCGGGATGGTTGCGCGGCCTGGAAGCGCGCACGCCGATGGGGGCGATCCAGCTCGTTTCCGATGTGCTGCAGCAATGCGAAGCACTGATGCTGCAAGGGCGCGTTCATTTCCTGCTCTGCCATTGGCATGAGAAAGAGCGAGGGC
>CAXBRX010000506.1:0-1933 GCA_963977835.1 uncultured Derxia sp. | reverse complement strand
ACCACGCGAGCATCGGTGGACGAGCCGCCATCGGGCTCGGTGCGTTGCATGCGCTTCACGGTCGGCGCAATACGAGAGATCTTGCCCCGATAAGCAACAGTGCTGCCACGGAAAGTGACCTCGACCTTGCCGCCAAGCACCACGCGCCCGAGATGAAGCTCGTCGACATCGGCCAGAACGCGCAGCTTGCTCATGTCGACGCTCTTGGCAATGCCACTCGGTGCAATGCGCTCTCCGGCCTGGGTGTAGATTTGCACTACGACACCGTTGACCGGCGACCGCACCAGCGCTTGTTCGCGAGTGGTTCGAGCACTGTCGACCTTCGCCATCAGGATAGTAATGTCGGTATCGATCTGCGCCAGATCAGTCTGCAGGGTTTCTCTCATGACCCGCAGCTTCGCCTGCTCGCGCTCGAGCTCGCCTTGGGAAATGTTAAGGTCGAGTTGCTTCATCTCCGGCGGGCGGCCAGAGCGCGTTACTTCCATGCCCTTGAGCTTGTTTTCTTCAGTCTTCGTCTTGACGACGACTTCCTGCATGGCGATCTCGGAGACCCGGAAGCCGGAGACCATCGCCTCGCGCACCCTCTTCTGCTTCTCGAGTTCGGCTTCGGCATTGCGGACCGACACATCGGCGATGGCGTAGTTCGACAGGACAGCGATCACCTCGTCGCGCTTGGCCTGCATCAGCGCTTTTTTCTCGGCGGCGGTGGGCGCGCGCGGCTTGGTGGGTTTGCCGGAGGTGGCGCGCCAGTCGAGCGGCTTGGCTTTCAGGCGTTCTTCGCGGGTTTGGTAGGTCGGCTCGTTCATGCGCAGGGAGCGCGCGGCCTCTGAGTCGTGCTGGATGGTGGTGGTGTTGTCGCGGGTGGCGCTTTGCGCGCCAGCCGCCATCGGCAGGGTGGTAAGGGCGATTCCACTGGCGATCAGGAGCGATCGCATTCCCAGAGCCGCAGTGCGTCTTGTTGTCATGCTTGTCTCCTCGTGTTGCATCGCCCGCAGACCATCTGCAGGCAAGGCCAAACTAGGAGGCGGGCAGGGCAGCGTCAAGCTGCTGCAATTGGGCCGTCTGAATGAGCGATGCGAAACGGCGGAGCGTGTTCGCGCGACGCTCTGGCCTTACGGCGCCAGATGGATCCGCTCTTTCACATGCTTGAGGTTGGTGACGATGGTGAAGGTCATCATCACGAGCATCGACCATGAGCTCCATTTGCCGATGTGCACCGTGGCCCAGGCGCCAATCTGGTTGGGGTAGCGCCAGACGCCGAAGAAGGTGCCGAGGTTTTCGGCCAGCCAGATGAAGAAGCCGATCAGCATGAAGGCGAGCAACAGCGGCATGCGCCGGTCGCGGTCGAGCGGGCGGAACACGACCATGCAGCGCGCATACAGGCCGAGCGCGATGGCGGCGAGGGTCCAGCGGTAATCGCCGAGCGCATGGTGGGTGAAGAAGTTGAGGTAGATCGCCACTGCGATCAGCGTGGTCATCCAGTAGGGCGGATGGCGCTCGATGCGCAGGTCGAACAAGCGCCAGGCCTGCATGATGTAGCTGCCCACCGCGGCATACATGAAGCCCGAGAACAAGGGCACGCCCAGCACCTTGGTCAGCGCCGGGTCGGGGTAGCTCCACGATTTGATGCCCGACGAAACCTTGAAGGCTTCGAGCGCGAACCCAAGCGCATGGAACACCAGAATGGTCTTGAACTCGTCGAAGGTTTCCAGCTTGCGCCAGAGCATCCAGCCCTGGATGCCGAGCGCGATGACGAGCAGCAGGTCGTAGCGCGCAATGCCGAACACACCGCCGCGCGGGACGAGAAAGACGGCCGCGAAGAACAGCCCGGCAAACAAGCAGGCGCGCGCCTCTTTGAGGCCGAAATACCAGAATTCGAGCAGGAAACGGCGCCAGCCTTCGAGGGCGCGCGGCGCACCGGCGGCGTGCAGGT
>CAXBRX010000505.1:0-1938 GCA_963977835.1 uncultured Derxia sp. | reverse complement strand
GACATGCGCCATCTGCCCGCTCATCGGAAACCAGAGCACGCGCCGATGCAGCGCGATCGCGCCATACGACAAGATGGTGTAGGCCAGCGCATGCTCGCCCATCAGCACCGCATGGTCCACGTCCATCGCCAGACCCATCGCAAACGCGATCCCGATGCCGACCTTGCGCGGCTGATGCGTATTCCAGAACACCAGTGCCAACGCGACCCAATCGGGCACCGCCCAGAAATTGCCCCAGGGCAACAGATTGAGCAGGAACGCGCAGATGAGCGACACACTGATGAACAAGGCCGACACCGGCCGCAGGATGTGATGCGGCTTGGTCATCGACAGATTGGTCAGGGTCGATTGGCGCCAATTGCTCATTTGCGCGGCCCCCGCTTCTGGCTGGCGTCGGGCGGCGGCTCGGCCGGGGCCGGCGGCGGCTCGATCTTTTCGGTCGGGATCAGCACCAGCACCTGCGGCGAGCCGTTGACCGCCGCGATCGGGGTGCAGACGATTTGCGCAAACGCCGAAGCCCCGCGCACCACGCTGACCACCTTGGCGACCGGGAAGCCGGCCGGATAGACACCGTCGAGCCCCGAGGTCACGAGGACATCGCCATTGACCACATCGGCGTTCGCCGCGAGAAAGCGCAATTCGAGCGAGCCCGCGCCCGGCCCGCCGTAGGCGACCGCGCGCAAATCATTGCGCAACACCTGCACCGGGATCGATTGATCGACATCGGTGACGAGCGCGACTTCGGACGTGAACGGGAACACCCGCACCACCTGGCCGAGCACCCCGCGGTCGTCGATGACCGGCGCGCCCAGCGTCACCCCATGTTGGGTGCCGCGGTTGATCACGACCTTCTGGGAAAACGGATCGCGGGCGTCGTAAAGGATTTCGGCATGCACGCTGCGCACCGGTGCGCGCGTGCGCGCATCGAGCAAACGGCGCAATTGCGCGTTTTCGGTCTCGCGTTGTTCGGCCACCTGGGCGGTCTGCGCGAGTTGCAGGCGGTCGCGGCGCAATTGCTCGTTCTCGCGCAACAAGGCGGTCTGGGTCGAGAAATAGTCGCCGATGCGCAAGGCCGCATCGCGCGGCACCAGCGCGGCGCGCTGCAAGGGGTAAAGAATCGTGCCGACCGCCTGACGCACCACCACCAAGGTTTTGTAGCGTGCGTCGACCACCAGCAAGGCGATCGCCAGCACGGCAAAAAACAAGAGCCGAGCAAATGCGCTCGGCCCTTGCTTGAAAAACGGTGGCGGGGCGTACTCCATGGCCGCAGCCGAGCCGGCTTACTCCGAAGTAAAGATGCTGCCGAGCTTGTCCATGCGTTCGAGCGCAAGGCCCGAGCCGCGTGCAACGCAGGTCAGCGGATCTTCGGCCACCAGGACCGGCAGACCGGTTTCTTCCATCAAGAGCCGATCGAGGTCGCGCAACAAGGCGCCGCCGCCGGTCAGCATCATGCCGCGCTCGGCAATGTCGGCCCCGAGTTCGGGCGGGGTTTGTTCGAGCGCGCTCTTGACCGCCGAGACGATGGAATTGAGCGGGTCGGTCAAGGCTTCGAGGATTTCGTTGCTGCTGATGGTGAAGCTGCGCGGAATGCCTTCGGACAGGTTGCGGCCCTTGACTTCCATTTCGCGGACTTCGGAGCCCGGGAAGGCCGAGCCGATTTCCTTCTTGATGCTTTCCGCGGTCGGCTCGCCAATCAGCATGCCGTAATTGCGGCGGATGTAATTGATGATGGCTTCGTCGAATTTGTCGCCACCCACGCGCACCGAGCCTTTGTAGACCATGCCGCCCAGGCTGATGACGCCCACTTCGGTGGTGCCGCCGCCGATGTCGACCACCATCGAGCCCGACGCTTCCGAGACCGGCAGGCCGGCGCCGATCGCGGCGGCCATCGGTTCTTCGATCAGGAACACCTGACTGGCACCGGCGCCGAGCGCCGAT
>CAXBRX010000504.1:0-1947 GCA_963977835.1 uncultured Derxia sp. | reverse complement strand
AAAAATCCCAGCGTGCCGGACTGGCCGGCCGCCACCGTTTCGTCGGCCGGCACGGCCTCCGGCGGCATGTCCTCGGGCGGCATGTCGTCCTCGGGATCGAAATCGTCTTCGGGATCGAGCATGTCGTCCGGGTCGGGTTCGGGCTCACGCATGCGGGTCGCGGCAGCCGGCGCGGCACTGGCAGGTGGCATCGGCCAGTTGGGCGAGACCGAACTCGGCGCGGCCTCGGGCTTCGCTGCGCCCGGCGAGACGCCTTGCGCCTGTTGCGCGGCAAGGTTGCTGAACGATTGCAAGGTGACGATGGTGTTGCGCTGGACCTCGAGCGCCTGGATGGTCGCGCGCAGCATCGAGGCGTTGGTTTGCAGCCAGCCTTCGACCGCCTTGAGATCGGTGATCTTGCGATCGAGTTGTTCGACGTCGAGCGTGGGCGCGACGAAACCGGCGATCGAACCGAGCGAGTTGCCCGATCCGCCCCAAAGACTCTTCATGAAGTCCATGCTGCCCGTGAGCGTGTTCATGACCGGGTTGTCGGCCATCGATGTCTGTGTGAATGCCGGCATTTGCAGCCCCGGCAACTGAAAACCGCCGAACAGGCCGGGATTGGATTCGTTCGCCATGCGAGCCTCCGGATGCGCGCGATCGGGCCGGCGCGGTGTGGTCATTTGAGCGGTTCGACGGTCTGCTCGATGGCGCCGAAGATCGATTGCCCTTTGCCTGCGGCACCACTGTCGAACATTTCGATGCGCACAGTATCGCCGTACTTCATGAAGGGTGTCGAGGGTTCGCCGTCGGCATCGACCTGGCCGGCGATCATTTCGCGCGCACGCTGTTCGGCGATGCAGGCATAGCCGAGTTTTTCGTCCTGATTGCTCACGGTGCCCGAGCCGACGATGCTGCCCGCGCGCAAATTGCGCGTCTTGGCGGCATGCGCGATGAGGCGCCCGAAATCGAAAACCATGTCCTGCCCGGCTTGCGGACGACCGACGAGTTTGCCGTTCCAATGCACGAAAATCGGCAGATGTACCCGCCCTTCGCGCCAGGCTTCGCCGAGTTCATCGGGCGTGACGGCGACCGGCGAGAACGCGGTGGCCGGCTTGCTCTGGAAAAACCCGAAACCCTTGGCGAGCTCGGGCGGAATCAGGCGGCGCAGGCTCACATCGTTGGCCAACATGACGAGCCGGATGCGTCCGCGCGCGGCCTCGGGCTTGGCGCCCATCGGCACATCGCCGGTGACGACCGCGACCTCGGCCTCAAAATCGATGCCCCAGTCTTCGCTCGCGCAAACGATGGCCTCGCGCGCGCCGAGCAGATCGTCGCTGCCGCCCTGGTACATCAACGGGTCGGACCAGAAACTCTTGGGCATCTCGGCACCGCGCGCACGCCGCACGAGTTCGACATGGTTCACATAGGCCGAGCCGTCGGCCCACTGGTAGGCGCGCGGCAAAGGCGCCATGCATTGCGCGGGATCGAAAGCGAAGGCGTGGCGCGCGGCCTTGCCGTGGTTCAGGGTTTCGTAAAGATCCTGCAATTGCGGCGCGAAGAAATCCCAATCGTCGAGCGCTTTTTGCAGCGTCGGGCAGATGCCGAGCGCGAGATGCGCGGTCTGGAGGTCACGCGAGACGACCGCGAGCTGACCGTCGCGCGTGCCGTCTTTCAGAGTGGCGAGTTTCATGGACAGCAGGTCTCCTTGCACAAGCATGACACGGGGCGCCGATTCTGCCACGCGGCATTGCACGCGCCGCTTGGTTAAGATGCCCGCATGAGCGTTCGTGTCTTGCCGCGTTTGAATTCGGTGCTGCCGCGGGTCGGCCTGTATGTGCTGGCCTCCTTGCTGTTGCACGCGCTCGTCCTCGGATGGGTCGATCGCGGGCTGCAATTTTCCGGGCAGACGGCCAAGCCCGACCTGCAGACGATCGATGCCGACCTGATCGCGCCGCCTGCCGCCAC
>CAXBRX010000503.1:0-1964 GCA_963977835.1 uncultured Derxia sp. | reverse complement strand
GGCCGCCGATGGTGTCGAAATGCTCGCTCGAGAACGTGGTGCCGAAGAATTCGTTGAAGGCATCGATGTCGGTCAGCGCGCGCACCCGCCAATGCAAAGGCTCGGCCTCGACGATCATGTCGGGCGCATCGTCATCATCGTGTTCGTCTTCGATTTCACCGACGATCTGCTCGAGCACGTCTTCGATGGTGAGCAGGCCGGCGATGCCGCCGTATTCGTCGATCACGAGCGCGAGGTGATTGCGGTTGCTGCGAAATTCGCGCAGCAGCACATTCAGCCGCTTGGATTCGGGGATGAAGATCGCCGGGCGCAGCATCGCGCGCAACGCGAAACTGTCTTGCTGGTAATAGCGCAGCAAGTCTTTGGCGAGCAGGATGCCGATCACGTTGTCGCGCGCGCCGTCATAGACCGGAAAGCGCGAGTGCGCGGTGCGGATCACGAACGGAATGATCTGCTCGGGCGTCGCATCGACATCGATCATGTCCATCTGTGCGCGCTGGACCATGATGTCGCGCGCGCAGAGTTCGCCGACGCGCAGCACGCCTTCCATCATGGAGAGCGCATCGGCGTCCACCAGTTCGCGCTCGTGCGCGTGGTGGAGCACTTCGAGCAATTGCGCGCGGTCTTCGGGCTCGCGCAGCAACAAGGAAGAGAAGCGTTCGAGGAAGGAATGCTTCTTGGGGGAACTCTGGCCGTCCGTCGGCGAACTAGGTCGGGGCGGGCGACTATGCGGGTCGTTCATTGACGAGCAATGCGTAGTGCTGGGCCGCCAAGCTTACCCAAAAATGCCTGTTCCCGGTCATTGGTAAGGGTCGGCGATGCGAAATCGGGCGAGAACCGTGCGTTCCAGCGCTTCCATGCGGCCCGCCTGTGCATCATTTTGGTGATCGTAGCCATGCGCATGGAGCGTGCCGTGCACGATCATGTGCGCAAGATGCGCCGACATGGGTTTTTTCTGCTCGCGCGCTTCGCGCTTGACCACCGGCAGGCAGACCACGATGTCGGCCATGACCGGCAGCGTGGCGGCCAGGGCGCGCGGCGCGTCTTCATGCAGATTGAAGGTCAGGACGTTGGTCGCGTAATCGCGCTCGCGATGCGCGAGGTTGAGCGCGCGGCCTTCGCGGCTGCCGACGAAGCGCACCGTGAACACGCTCGTGCGTGGGGCCGGCAGCGCGGCGAGCGTCGCGGCGATCCAGCGCCGTACCTGGGCACGGCTGGGCGCGTCGGTCTCGACCGGGTATTGCACCGCCAGCGAGAACTCCGCGGCGGGTGCGTCGGCGGCGGCCTGGCGGGGTGCCGTGATGCGCCGCGCCGCCGTTGCGCGCGTCGTCATACCGGGCGCTCCTCGTTGGGCGCCGAGGCAGCCTCGTAGGCATCGACGATGCGCGCCACCAGCGGATGGCGGACCACGTCGGCACTCGTGAAGCGCGAGACCGCGATGCCGCGCACATCGGCCAGCACCTTGAGCGCATCGTTCAAGCCGCTTTTCTGGCCGCGCGGCAGATCGACTTGCGTCGTGTCGCCGGTGATGACGGCGCGCGAGCCGAAGCCGATGCGGGTCAGGAACATCTTCATCTGCTCGGGCGTGGTGTTTTGCGCTTCATCGAGGATGACGAAGGCCGCATTGAGGGTGCGTCCGCGCATGTAGGCGAGCGGCGCAATCTCGATCGCCTGGCGCTCGTAAAGCTTTTGCACCTTGTCGAAGCCCATCAGGTCGTACAGCGCGTCGTAAAGCGGGCGCAGATACGGATCGACTTTTTGCGCGAGGTCGCCGGGCAGAAAGCCCAGGCGCTCGCCCGCTTCGACGGCCGGGCGCGTGAGCACGATGCGCTTGACCGCATCGCGTTCGAGCGCATCGACCGCGCAGGCCACCGCCAGATAGGTCTTGCCGGTGCCCGCCGGCCCGACACCGAAAGTGATGGCGTGCGCGAGGATATTGCGCAGATAACTGCGCTGGTTGGCGG
>CAXBRX010000502.1:0-1975 GCA_963977835.1 uncultured Derxia sp. | reverse complement strand
GTCGAGCGGCGAAACAGTTTCGCTCATGTCGTTGCCATACAGATTCATGCCGGCTTCGAGCCGCAAGGTGTCGCGCGCGCCCAGGCCCGCGGGCGCAACGCCTGCGGCGGCCAGCGCTTCCCACAAGGCCGGCGCATCGGCGGCGGGCACGGTGATCTCGAATCCGTCTTCGCCGGTATAGCCGGTGCGCGCGACCATGAGGCCGTCGACCACCGAAGCAAAGAAGGGTTTGAGGCCTTCGCTCATGCCGCGTGCGGCGGGCAGTGCGGCCCAGAATTTTTCACGCGCTTGCGGGCCTTGCACCGCGATCATCGCGAGGTCGCGACGCGGCCGGATCGTGAGGTCGAAGGCCTGGCCGCCCACGCCTTGCGCGCGCACGGTCTCCATCCAGGCCAGGTCTTTCTCGGCCGTGGAAGCGTTGATGACCACGCGGAACCATTGCTCGCCGAAGTAATAGACGATGAGGTCGTCGATGACGCCGCCTTCGGCATTGAGCATGCACGAATACAACGCCTTGCCCGAAAGTTCGAGCTTGTCGACATTGTTGGCGATCAGGCGGCGCAAAAAGGCGCGCACCGCGGGGCCTTCGAGGTCCACCGCACACATGTGCGAAACGTCGAACATGCCGGCGTCGCGGCGCACCAGGTGGTGTTCTTCGATTTGGGAGCCGTAATGCAACGGCATTTCCCAACCGCCAAAGTCAACCATCTTCGCGCCGTGCGCGAGGTGGCGTTCATACAACGGGGTGCGCTTGAGGCTCATGCTCGGGTCCAAGTCGTCAAGGGTGAGTCCAAGGGCGCCCGCCTGGCGGCCGCCCCGATCTTTCCCCCGCTCTGTCCTTGGTACCTGAGAGTTTTGAGCCCCTTCGGTGGCGTGCTCGAGGTAAAACCCCGGCACACGCTCTCCAGAGATGCCTGCCAGTCGCGCGGTTCATGGGCCTGAGCGATTTCAGGGAATTACGCCTTCGGCGGCAGTCGACCCTCACAACCGGCGACTGCACTCTCCCGCACGCGGCTTCACGGCATGGACGCGGAGGATACACCACGGGCAGAATCACGCCCCATGCGTCTTTTCCCTGCCCGGTTCCCCGCTTTCGGCCTGATCGCGCGCCTGTCGGCGCTGCTGCTCGCAGGTGGTCTGTTGCTTGCCGCGACCGGCGCGCAGGCGCAAGTGGTGCCGACCCGCTATTACGGCGCGCAATTCCTGGCCGATGCAGCGACCGAGCCGCCGCAAGACAGCGTGGCCTGGCGCTCGGTGCTGCTGCCGAGCCGACGCGGCGCGTATTCGCCCGACATCCATCTGCCGAGCTGGTACCGGATCGCCTTCAATGTGCCGCCCGACAGCACCGGCGATTGGGCGATGCACATCCGTGAACTGACCCCCGCCGCCGAAATCTGGCTCAACGGCCGCAACATCGCCTACCTGGCCACGCCGCGCTCGCCGGAAACCGCGCTGCGCGCGTATTTCGTGAGTTTCAAGGCCGATTGGCTGCACCCGGGCACCAACGAGCTTTACCTGCGCATTCCGCCCGCCGCCGATGCGCGCTCGGCCTTGTCGACGGTGCTCATCGGGCCGCTCGCGCCGGTGCTCGAAGAAAGCGACTCGCGCCATTTCTGGGAAGCGACCTTGCGCCATGTGGTGGTGGCCGGCGCGACCTTGCTCGGGTGCATGCTGATCCTGTTTTGGTGGCTGCGCCGCAAGGAACCTTTGTACGCCTTGTTCGGCCTGGTCGCCCTGGGCTGGGCGGTGCTGACGATCGGCTATTTCATGAGTGTCGCGCCGATCCCCCAGCCCTGGTTCGGTCTGTTGACCACCATGGCCGACTATTGGAGCGAAGTCGCGCTGCTCTTGTTCGTGCTGCATTTCACAGGCTGCTATTCGCGCCGGGCCGGCGCGATCGCGCTCGGCTACGGCGTGCTGTCGACGGTGCTGACGGTGGTCGGCATTTTCACCGCCGACGACTGGTGGTGGAACT
>CAXBRX010000501.1:0-1988 GCA_963977835.1 uncultured Derxia sp. | reverse complement strand
GTAGTGAGCGCAGCGAGCGGCCACGCCCGTGAGCCCGCGGCTTCCGAAGGGTTCGCCCGGGAAGTCCGCGCGCAGCGCGGACCGCAACGGCATGCGCGCCCCGGGCCCAGCCCCCACGCACCCCGCAAGAACAGCACGACCCAACCACCGCACCAGCCCGCCTAACCGAGCAAACGCACATGGGATTCTTCCTCGAAACTCTGATCGGCGGCCTCATGGCCGGCATGCTGTATTCGCTGATCGCACTGGGCTTCGTGCTGATCTTCAAAGCCTCGGGCGTTTTCAATTTCGCGCAAGGCGCGATGGTGTTGTTCGCCGCGCTCGCGATGGCGCGGCTGTCCGAATGGATACCGCATTTGCTCGGCTTTGAAAGCAAGCTGCTCGGCAACCTCATCGCCTTCGTGCTGACCATGGCGATCATGGTCGTGGTGGCCTGGCTCATCGAGCGGCTGGTGCTCGGCAAGCTCGTCAACCAGGAGCCGATCGCGCTCTTGATGGCGACGCTAGGCGTGACCTATTTCCTCGAAGGCGCGGGCCAGATGCTTTGGGGCAGCGACAGTTACCAGATCGACGTCGGCATGCCCAAGGACCCGATCACGGTGCTGAACAATGTCTTCGATGGCGGGGTGCTGCTCAACCAGGAAGATTTGTACGCGGCGCTGATCGCGGCGGCGCTCGTCATCGCGCTCGCGCTGTTCTTCCAAAAGACCTCGACCGGTCGCGCTTTGCGCGCGGTGGCCGACGACCATCAGGCCGCGCAATCGATCGGCATTCCGCTGTCGCGCATCTGGGTCATCGTCTGGTCGGTCGCGGGCTTCGTCGCGCTGGTGGCCGGGATGATCTGGGGTTCCAAGACCGGCGTGCAATTCTCGCTCGCGCAAGTCGCGCTCAAGGCGCTGCCGGTGGTGATTCTGGGCGGTCTGACTTCGGTGCCGGGCGCCATCCTCGGCGGGCTCATCGTCGGCGTGGGCGAAAAACTTTCTGAGATCTACATCGGCCCGATGTTCGGCGGCGGCATCGAAATCTGGTTCGGCTATGTGCTCGCGCTGGGCTTTCTGCTCGTGCGCCCGCAAGGTTTGTTCGGCGAAAAGATCATCGACCGCGTTTGAACGGCGCGCGCTAGGAATCGACCATGTTCTACAGAGAAAACGGCCAGTTCAAGACGACCTACCGGTCCGACCAGCAGATCTTTCCGATTCTGCAAGACCGGGTCGCGATCGCGGTGCTGGTGGCCTGCGCTTTCATCGCGGTGCCGTTGCTCGCGAGCGATTATTTGATGCGCGCGATCATCACGCCCTTCTTGATTCTTTCGCTCGCGGCGATCGGGCTCAACATCCTGGTGGGGTATTGCGGGCAGATTTCGCTGGGCACCGGCGCCTTCATGGCGGTGGGTGCCTACGCGGCTTACAACTTCATCGTGCGCGTGCCGCAACTGAATCTGGTGGTCGCGATTTTGCTCGGCGGCGTGTGCGCCACCTTGTTCGGCGTGGCCTTCGGTATTCCGAGTCTGCGCATCCGCGGGCTTTACCTTGCAGTGGCCACGCTCGCCGCGCAATTCTTCACCGACTGGATGTTCCTGCGCATCAGCTGGTTCACCAATGATTCGGCCTCGGGCTCGGTCTCGGTCAGCGCGCTCGATGTGTTCGGTTGGGCCATCAACTCGCCGGCCAAGAAGTATTTGTTCTGCCTGAGCTTCGTGACGGTGTTCGCGCTGCTCGCCAAGAATCTCACGCGCTCGTCGATCGGCCGCGAATGGATGGCGATCCGCGACATGGACGTGGCCGCATCGGTGATCGGCATCCGGCCGATGTACGCCAAGCTGACCGCGTTCGGCGTGAGTTCCTTCATCGTCGGTGTCGCGGGCGCGCTCTGGGCCTTCGTGCATCTGGGTTCATGGGAGCCGGCGGCGTTCAGCATCGACCGTTCCTTCCAGTTGTTGTTCATGGTCATCATCGGCGGGCTGGGCTCGATCATGGGCAGCTTCTTCG
>CAXBRX010000500.1:0-1992 GCA_963977835.1 uncultured Derxia sp. | reverse complement strand
GTTTTTACGCCCTCGTGCGCCCGGCTTTGCAAAGGCTGCAAGGCATGCAGGCTGCGCCGGTGCCGCGCCTGCGTGTGCGTAACGCCGATCTCTTGCGTAAACGCCCGGGCCGCACCGAGTATCAACGCGGCGTGGTCTACACCGATGCGCAAGGCCAGACCGCCGTGCGCTCGACCGGCCCGCAAGGCTCAGGCGTGCTGCGATCGATGTGCGAGGCCAATTGCCTGATCGTCCTCGAGCACGAGCGCGGCGATGTCGCGCCCGGCGATTGGGTCGATGTCCTGATGTTCGAAGGCCTGATCTGAACTCCCCAACCCCTTTCACCATCCACCGAGGAACGCATGTCGGACAGCGTGAGCGTCACCATCACCCAGCAGCAGGATTTTCAGTTCCTGATCGATTTCGGCGACGCGATGCCCAAGTTGCTGGCCGATGAAGGCCCGCCGCTCGGTCAGGGTGCCGGTCCCAAGCCTTCGCACATGCTGCTTGCGGCAACCGCGAATTGCTTGTCGGCCAGCCTGTTGTTCGCCATCCGCAAATTCAAACAGGATCCGGGCCGCATCGTGACCACGGCCACCGCCGAAGTCGGCCGCAACGCCGCCGGTCGCATGCGCATCCTGAGCATCGAGGCGAACATCACGATCGGCAAGGCCGCGGCCGAGATCGAACACCTCGACCGCGTGCTGGGTCAGTTCGAAGAATTCTGCACCGTCTCGAAGAGCGTGCAGGACGGCATCCCGATGCGCATCGGCGTGACCGATGCGACCGGCGCCAAGCTCAAATGAGCGGCTGGTCCGAGACCAGGATGCCGTCGGCGTCCGCGTAGATCCAGTCGCCCGGGCGGATCACCGTGCCCGGGAACTGGACCGCGACGTCGCGTTCGCCGCTGTTGCGCTTCACGCTCTTGCGCGGATGCGTGCCGAGGGCGCGCACGCCGATGTCGCAAGCCTCGAGTTCATCGGCATCGCGCACGGCACCGTTGACGAGGATGCCGGCCCAGCCATTCTTTTGCGCCAGCACGCCCAGATTGCCCCCGACGAGGGCGCAGCGCATCGAGCCACCGCCATCGACCACCAGCACCTGACCCGCGCCCGGCGCTTCGAGCGCGGTGCGCACCAAGGAATTGTCTTCGAACAATTTCAACGTCACGGCGCGGCCGCTGAAATTGCGGGCACGGCCGTAATGCCGAAAACCGGGTGTGACGACGCGCAGCGTGCCGGCATCGAGTCGGTCTTCGTTGGCATCGCACAGGTCGGTGGTGGCCAGGCTCATCGCGTGTTCCTTGTGTCAGGTTTCTTGTTCAACTGTCGGTATGGGGCGCTCGGGCACTGACGCCCACGCGCAGGGCGGTCAGAATGGCCAAAGCCTGCAACACCGCCACCCCGCCCAGAACCCATTGGAAACGGCCGGCATCCATCATGCGGCCGAAGATCACCGGCGCCAGCGCCATGCCCGCGTCGAGCCCCGAATAGACGAAGCCGTAGACACGGCCGAACGAAGCTTTGCCGAACCGGGCCGTGGCCGCCTTGCGCACCAGCAAATCACGGTTGGGGCCCGCAATGCCGACACCGAACCCCATGATGGCCATCAGCACGACGATGCTCCAGCCCGGCGCCCATCCGACGGCGATCAGGATGGCCACCACGGCAGACAGCGTGAGCGCGCGTGCGATCAGCACATCGTTGTCGGCACTGCGCGCCGCCAGAAAGCCGCCGGTGATCATGCCGGCGGCGCTGCCGACCAAATAGGCCGTCAAGGCGGAAGTCGCCAATGCAAGGCCGATCCCATACAAATGATCGAGTGCCGAGGGCGCGAAGCTTTGCAAGATGCCGAAGGCCATCGTCGAAAAAAAGAAGAAGGCGAAACACATCCAGACCGCCCCCGAGGCCAGGAACCCGAGCGAGGCGCCCTTGCGCGACACGGCCGACTGATGGCGGGCGTCGCTGGCCCGCGGTGCCAGATCAGCGATCGCTTCGCGCCGCGCCACCAACA
>CAXBRX010000499.1:0-1996 GCA_963977835.1 uncultured Derxia sp. | reverse complement strand
GCGACGCGGGTGTCGTGCCATGCGTAGCCTCGCATGACCGGCCTCGTTCAAAGGCCAGCGGATTCTCGAATGCCCCTTGGCAATTTCCTATCGGGGTTTGACCTGTTCAGCCTAAACGAGACGGTGGTTCCTAGAGAGCAGCGATCTGTTCAATGCAGATCAGCCGTGGTAATGCGATCGACGCTCTACCATGGCGACAATCACTCAAACATCTGCGTATTTTTATGCTGATGCCCTAAAGAGGTAGGACAGATTGATCCGCACGTGAAGCGCTCCACCGCCCTTGTTCATCTTGGTCAACCCGAATACGTAAACTTGAATCGCGCTTCGTTCCAAAAACATAGAAGGTGAACTGCGCTCGACTATTCTTTATTTTTGCAACGTACGGTATCGAGCACTTTATATCGCCGAATTCACTCTTTATCTCTGGATTTTCATCTAGGTATCGTTTTGCGCTTCTATACGCCGACGAATCAAAGATCAAAACCGGAATCAGTACGCATGCTATTAGACCCACCATCCACTGCAAGTGTCGGCGACTCATTTGCATTCGCCTCCCGCTTCCCGCGCCATACAATCCAAACGCGAATTCTCAGGGCCACCTTACGCGAATTCACGCCCCCGCGATCGTCATGCCATCGATGAGGATGGACCCGGTTTCCTTGGTGCCGCGCACGATGGTGTCGGCCCCCACGGCGACGATGTTCTTGAACATCTCGCGCAGATTGCCGGCGATGGTGATTTCTTCGACCGGATGCACGATGACGCCGTTCTCGACCCAGAAGCCGCAAGCGCCACGCGAATAATCGCCACTAACGTAATTCACGCCCTGGCCCATCAATTCGGTCACGAGCAGGCCGGTGCCGAGTTTGCGCAGCATGGCGCGGAAGTCGTCTCGCGCGGTGGTCTGCGACGAACGTAGCGCAAGATTGTGCGATCCACCCGCGTTGCCGGTGGTCTTCATGCCGAGCTTGCGCGCCGAATACGTCGACAGGAAATAGCCCTCGACCACGCCTTGCTTGACGACCTCGCGCCGCACGGTGCGCACGCCTTCTTCATCGAAGGGTGCGCTGCCCATGGCGCCCGGCACATGCGGGTCTTCGATCATGCTGATGTGAGCCGCGAACACGCGCTGGCCGAGCGAATCGACCAGAAAGCTCGATTTGCGATACAGCGCCCCGCCCGAGGTGGCCTGGACGAACGCGCCCAGCAGCCCGCAGGCGAGCGGCGCCTCGAACAACACCGGACATTTGCGCGTGCTGATCTTGCGTGAGCCCAGCCGTGCCAACGCACGCTCGGCGGCGTAGCGTCCGATCGTCTCGGGCGATGCGAGCAGCTGCGGGTCGCGCGCCGACGAATACCAATCGTCGCGTTGCATGTCGCGCTTGTGCTGGGCGATCGGCGCGCACGAAATGTAATGGCGCGAATACGGATAGCCGCCGATGAAGCCGCGCGAATTCGCCGCGACGAAATGCGAATGCTGGGCCGAGACGCTCGCGCCTTCGGAATTGCGGATGCGCGGATCGACCGCGAGCGCGGCCGCTTCCGAACGCCGGGCGATCTCGACCGCCGCCGCCGCATCGATGTCCCAGACCGTGCACAAGCCCAGATCGCGCGGCGCGCGTTCGATCATGTCATCGTCGGGCAGGCCAGCGCAGGCGTCTTCGGCGGTGTAGCGTGCGATGTCGATCGCGGCCTGCACGGTCTGTTCGACGGCGGCCGGCGAAAAATCCGAACTGCTCGCATGCCCTTTGCGCTGCCCGATGAAGGTCGTCACCGCGACCGATTTGTCGCGGTTTTGTTCGATGGTCTCGACCTTGCCTTTACGCACGCTGACCGACAGACCGAGGCCTTCGCTGACCTCCATCGCGCAATCGGTGGCGCCGCGCGCACGGGCGATCTCGAGCACCTGCTGCGCGAGACCGCGCAATTGTTCGGGCGAATAAGCAAACAAATGGGAAGCTGACATGGGCAGTACGCGCGGCGCTCGTGGTTG
>CAXBRX010000498.1:0-2000 GCA_963977835.1 uncultured Derxia sp. | reverse complement strand
GCGAACAATGCGCCGGCGGTCAGGGCAAGCAAACTCGCAGCAAGCTTGGACATCGAACACCCGAGAAAATCAATCCATCCAATCGAACGCAGCGGCAAGCACCAGACACAGGATCAACAGCGCAGCCACGATCATGGTGGTGCGCCGCGACCGCTGCGCGGTGCGCGATGATAAGTCGAATCGATGCGGATTCGCGTCGCGCACAGACACCAAGGTGCTAGTGCGCGAACGAACTTCTTGATCTCAATCGGCGCGCTGAGGCAGGAAGGACAGATCGACGAGATAGCGACGCGGGTTGTCGCGTTCGATCAGCACGGTGATGCGGTCGCGTTGCAGGAATTGCGTCGGGTCGTACCAAAGGTTCTCGCTCTTGAACACATGGACGGCGCCGGTCGCCGGGTTTTGCCATTGCGTGACGACGCGATACGGATGCGTGCCGTTGGCGCGGATCGATGTATTGCGCTCGACGCCTTGCAACTGCGTCTCGATGGGCTGGCCCTGGCTGCGCAAATACTCGTTTTTGCGCCGCGTCTGGCCGACCACCAGAAAGAACGCAGCGCCGATCACGAAGAACACTGCGCCCAATCCACCAAGGATGGTCACCCCGCCCCACAACGCGAAAAAGCCGTTGATCTTCGCGTCCTCGGGCGTTTTCGGCGTGTACAGCACCGGCACGGTTTCGCCGCGTGAATAACTCGGCGGATTGGACCCCGCCGACGAGGTGAACTCGATCGTCCGGCCGTCGTCGGTGACGAATCTGACCACCGGCCGATAGGTCGTCGAATCGTTGCTGCGCGAAGCCACGAGGTCGATGACCGTGCCCTCCGCAGTCTGCGCTGACGCCAGAAAACCGCTGGTGCTGCGATAAATGAAGAAGGCGCCAACGAGCATGCAAAGCCCGAGCGCTGTGAAGACGTACTTGATGATGGTGAAGACTCGCATGACGCAGGCTTTCGTGAAGAATTCAAGGGGCCTTGGGTGCGACACCGCCTGCGCGGCAATCAAGCGGCAAGAAGGGAGCTGGAAGATCGGTCGCATCGCTGCCATAGGCGATCATCTTGGCGGGCACCGATGCACCGGCGCAGACCCAGGCCAGCGGCACTTGCGGATAGCCGTCGACGCTCGCCGGCCGCAGCGCCAGACGATGCCCGACCAGATTGCGGTTGGCGTTGTTGCCGAAGGTGATGACGAGCGCGCCGCCTTTGACCTCGAGCGCCGTCACGTAATTGCCGACGATGCGATCGGCGGGCGGCAGACCGACACTGGCGTTGTCAGACGGCATGCGATGGTTGCGCGCGTAATAGGCGGCCACCGCTTGCTGCGCAAACTCGGCGAGGTTCAGCCCCTCGCCGACCTGGGTGCGAATCACGCGGTCCTGGAACGACGGCACGGCCATGGTCGCGAGGATGCTCATGATCGCGATCACGATCATCAATTCGATCAGGGTGAAGGCGCGCATGCGCCGTAAGGTGTTCATCGGTCGCATCCTCAAAACAAGGCGCCGAGCCTGAAGATCGGCAGATAGACGGCCAACAATACCCATCCGACGGCGGTGCCCAACGCGGCATAACTGATCAGCACCAGCTCACGCTCGAAACGCGCGAGCGCCGCCTGTTCGTCGTAGACCGCCAGCGTGGCGAGTTGGCTCATGGTTTGCGGCCAGGCCTGCAGGCGCTCGGCCAGACGCACGTACAGCGAGAGACGTGGCGGCAACAACGGCTGCGCGGCGCAGGCTTGCGCCTTCAGCGAAAGGGAAGGGCGCTGGTCCGTCAGCGTGAAACGTGGCGAGGACGAGCCGGTCACGATCCGGTGCCGGCATCTGGTCATGGATGGTGACGGCGTGGCCGGCCGTTGCGAGCACTTCCGCCGCCATGAGGCCCGCCGGGCCGGCGCCCACAACCACCACGTCATAGTCCATACCCTCGCGCGGCGGCAGCTCCGTTGCGTCTTCAGTCATTTCCAAACCCTTTTCCCAAAATGCTTCGGCATTCTACCCTTTT
>CAXBRX010000497.1:0-2009 GCA_963977835.1 uncultured Derxia sp. | reverse complement strand
CCGGCGCCACGACCGGCGTCACCGCAGGGATGACCGCGGGTTCGGCCGCGGGGACGACGGCCGGCGCGGGGGCGGCTGTCGGTGCCGGTGCTGCGGTCGGCGCGGCAGTCTGGGGAACGACGGTCTGCGCGTACGCAGGCACGAGGGCGGTCGCGGCGCTAAGGGCCGCGATGGCGATCAGGCGAATGCAACGTGTGGTCATGCCGCAGACTCTCTCAATAGTTGAGGGTGGCGAACATCTGAACGATGTACGCATTGAAGGCGTACGGACTGCCGCTTCGCAGGTCCGTGAAATTCTTGTAATCGAAGCGCAGGTATTCCACTGCGCCGTTGAGCTTGAGCGTGTATTTGCCCGGCACCGACTTGGCGAGGTATTCGAGCTTGGCGCCGACGCCATACGAATTGAAATCGCTCAATTGCCGGTTGCGCGAGATATAGGTCAGCTCGGTCACCGCGTTGTCGCTGTAGAACGAGGCGGCGTTCTGCTTGTAGAACCGGCCGTAGGCATCGCCGAGCCATTGCTCGCCGAAATGCCGGCTGTAGCCCGCTTCGAGCGTATGGGCGCGGATCTCCCAGGTATCCCAGAAGTAACGGTAGCTGCCATGCACGGCGTCGTGGTTGCCGAGGTCGCCGACGAGACGGAACTCGATCGCGCGACTCGACCGCGTGCGCGGATAACGCTCGGGCACGAAAGCGCCGAACACGCGCGCCGCACGATACGGGCTGCCCAGATAACCATCGTCGGCCACGGCTTCGGTGTTGATGCTGCCGATCAGGCGCGGCGTCAGGATCTGTGTGACGCCCAGGCGGTAACGCCAATGCGTCGCGCTGTCGATGTAGTCGGACACATCGTGCTTGCCGACCTTGTCCCAGCCGCGCGTGAAGCCCATGGTGACGGTGGTCATGCCGCCGAAGGTGTCTTGGGTGACATCGACGCTGGCACTGTTGGCGAGGTAATCGGGCTCTTTGCTGCGCGAGGTCGAGACCGAGACCAGCGAATCGCGCACCACGTAATCGGCGCCCACGCCGTATTCGTTGCGGGTTTCCTTGAACGGGCTCGCGGTGGTCACCACGTCGATCGACGCGTTGCTGACCATGTCGACGTAATACGAACCGAAGACCGAGACGCGATCGGCGAAATTCTTGCGCACCAGCAAAGCCGGGCCCGAGGCGCGCACACCGCCGCCGTCGTAAAGGTGCAGCATCATGTCGGCCCGTTCGTCGGGCAGATCGACCGCCTTGGCGGCGCTGCTCGCGACGATGCCGCCCATGAGACCGAAAACGCGCCGCGCCCACACGCGCCAGTCGATGCGCCGAGACTCAATTGCAGCCACAGCCACCTCCTTGCACGCCGGTGGCACCGCGCGCGGCCTCGCGCACATCGCGCACATGCTCGAATTGTTTGTCGCTCAGGCCGTTACGCGAAAATTGCATGACCGGATCGGCGAGCCGGTCGCGCTCGTAAGGCTTGACCCAGGGCTCGATCGAACAGGCACCGAGCATTGCACCGGCCGCGAGCGCAGCGGCGACGAGGCGCAGCAAA
Source organism: uncultured Derxia sp. (assembly GCA_963977835.1). Taxonomy (GTDB): domain Bacteria; phylum Pseudomonadota; class Gammaproteobacteria; order Burkholderiales; family Burkholderiaceae_E; genus CAXBRX01. Next base: position 466 of record CAXBRX010000497.1, on the reverse strand, counting down.
GGCTGCTTGAAGACACGAAGCATCATCATTCCTTGAGCAAATCCTGTAGTTGCCGTTCGAGTTCGGCGCCGGCCGCGCCGGTCGAACGTGCGAGGGTACGGGATTGAGCGCCGGACCGATGGTCAGCCGTCGCGGCCTGATCGGCGGCGGCGTGGCGTTGCTCGCGGCGCCGCTTGCGGCAGAGCCGCCGCGCGACGACGAGCCTGGCCTGGTCTTCGTCTATGAGGCGATCGTCACCCTAGAGCCCATGGTCGAGATCGGTCGCACGCCGCTCGGCCTGCGCCGGCGCGTGCCGATCACCGGCGGCTCCTTCGCTGGTCCGCGGATCCGGGGCACGGTGTTTAGCGGCGGTGCGGACTGGCAACTTCAACGCGCCGACGACTGGACCGTGATCGAGGCCGATTATATGATGCGGGCGCAAGACGGCGCGCTGATCCATGTGCGCAATGTCGGCCTGACCAACAGC
>CAXBRX010000496.1:0-2052 GCA_963977835.1 uncultured Derxia sp. | reverse complement strand
CACCGCGCCTTGCGTCGAGAAAATTTCAGCCGCCGATTACGCGCGTGATGTGGACGAAGCGGCCAGCTTTTTGCGCGGCCGCCATGTCGAGCTCATGACCGAACTCGAGCAGGCAATGCACGCGCACGCGGTGGAACTACGCTTCGAAGAAGCCGCCGAGATACGCAACAAGATCGCGGCCTTGTCACGCGTGCTGCACCAGCAAAGCATGGAGGCGAGTTCCGACACCGACGCCGACATCATCGCGGTGGTGATCGAAGGCGGGCGCGCCTGCGTGAATCTGGCCATGGTGCGCGGCGGCCGGCATCTGGGCGACAAGCAATTGTTCCCGACCCATGTGGCCGATGCCGAAGGCGTTTCCGATGTGCCGATCGCGGACACGGTCTTGCGCGCCTTCGTGGTCCAACATTACGCGGACGGTGCAGCGCCACCGGTGCTGATCGTGAATCTGGACGCCGATCTGAGCGATCTTGCGGAAGCGCTGAGCGCAGACACCGGCCGGCGCGTGGCCATCGTGCGGCAGCCGCAAGCCCAGCGCCGGGCCTGGCTCGAACAATGCGAACGCAACGCGCGCATGGCGCTGGTGCGGCTGCTGAGCGAAGAAGGCTCGCAACAGATGCGCACGCGTGAATTGGCTGATCTGCTCGGCGTCGAGGGAGCCGACGGCGATCTCGCGAACCTGCGCCTCGAATGCTTCGACATCAGCCATACCGCGGGCGAAGCCACGCAAGCCTCGTGCGTCGTGTTCCATCATCACGCCATGCAATCGTCGGAATACCGGCGCTACAACATCCATGATGTGACGCCCGGCGACGATTACGCGGCGATGCGCCAGGTGCTGATGCGGCGCTACGAGCCGATCAGCGCCGGCAATGGCACGATGCCCGATGTGGTGCTGATCGATGGCGGCAAAGGCCAGGTCGAAATGGCGCGCCAGGTCTTCGAAGAGCTTGGGCTCGATGTTTCGCTCATCGTCGGCGTCAAGAAGGGCGAGGGCCGCAAGGTCGGCCTCGAAGAACTGGTCTTCGTCGATGGCCGTGAATCGCTCGCGCTGGGGCGCGATAGCGCGGCCTTGATGCTGGTGGCGCAAGTGCGCGACGAAGCGCACCGGTTCGCCATCACCGGGATGCGCGCCAAACGTGCCAAAGCCCGGCAAGGCTCGCAACTCGACGATCTCGAAGGTGTGGGTCCGAGAAGGCGCCAGCGTTTGTTGACGCGCTTCGGCGGCTTGCGCGGCGTGCTCGACGCCAGCATCGATGAACTGGCCACCGTCGAAGGCATCTCGCGCACGCTGGCCGAACAGATCTATCGCCAACTGCATTGAGCGCCAAGGCGCTCGGATAGAATCCAGCCATGCCGTTGAATCTGCCTATCCTCCTGACCTGGGCGCGCATCGTTCTGATTCCGATGTTCGTCGGCGTCTATTACCTGCCCGACGCCTGGCTCACCATGGCGCAGCGAGACGAGATCGCCACGGTGTTTTTCATCGTGGCGGCGGTCACCGATTGGTTCGATGGTTACCTGGCGCGGCGCTGGAATCAAACCTCGCAATTCGGCGCCTTTCTCGATCCGGTGGCCGACAAGCTCATGGTGACCGCGGCCTTGATCGTGCTGCTTGAATTTCAGCGCGTCGACGATTGGGTCGCGCTCATCATCATCGGGCGTGAGATCGCGATTTCGGCGCTGCGTGAATGGATGGCGCAGATCGGCGCCGGAAAGAGCGTGGCCGTGAGTTCGATCGGCAAGGTGAAGACCGCCGCGCAGATGGTTGCGATTCCGTTGTTGTTGTTCAACGCGCCCGTCCTGGGCGTGGTGCATAGCGTGACGCTCGGAACATGGCTCATCTATTGCGCAGCCGTGCTCACGGTGCTCAGCATGTTGTATTACCTGCGCCAAGCGTGGCCGCAAATCTCGGCACGCTCGGCTTGACAAACTCAATACGGCCGCTAGAATCGCGGTCTCGGTTTTACCGGTGCACGCGGGAATAGCTCAGTTGGTAGAGCGCAACCTTGCCAAGGTTGAGGTCGCGAGTTCGAGACTCGTTTCCCGCTC
>CAXBRX010000495.1:0-2067 GCA_963977835.1 uncultured Derxia sp. | reverse complement strand
ATGGCCGCCGGAATGCCTTGCTCGGCGAAGCTGCCGTCCACATCGAGGCCCGGGGTGATGACGGTCGCCTTGATCGGATCGAGCATGTTGAAGTCGGGCGCCAGATCGCCGAAGCCGTGCCAGCGGTCGCCCGCGCGCAGCGTCCATTGCGCGCGCTCGGCCATGCCTTCGTCGTTGATCTCGTCGGGGCCCCAGACCTTGAACCACCACGAATCGCCGAACTCGGCATCCACCTTGCGCATCGCGCGGCGGAAGTCGAGCGCTTCGTTGATCGATTCTTCGACCAGCGCGGTGCCGCCGGGCGGCTCCATCATCGCCGCCGCGATGTCGCACGACGCGATGATCGAGTATTGCGGCGAAGTGCTGGTGTGCATCAGATAGCTCTCGTTGAAGAGCGCGCGATCGAGCTTGCGGGTCTCGGAATCCTGCACCAGGATCTGCGAGGCTTGCGACAAGCCGGCCAGCAGCTTGTGCGTCGATTGGGTGGCGAACACCAGCGATTCCTTGCAACGCGGACGGTCGTGCCCGATCGCATGCATGCCGCTGTAAAAATCGTGGAACACCGCGTGCGGCAGCCAGGCTTCGTCGAACAACAGCGTATCGACGCGGCCGTCGAGCTGGGCCTTGATCTGGTCCACGTTGTAGATCACGCCGTCGTAAGTGCTTTGCGTGATGGTGAGGATGCGCGGCTTGCGTTCGCGCGCCTTCGGGTTGCGTTCGAACGCGGCCTTGGCGAGCGGATTCGCCGCGATCTTGCGTTCGATCGATTCCATCGAAAACTCGTGCAGCGGAATCGGCCCGATGATGCCGTAATGGTTGCGCGTGGGCGTGAGAAAGACCGGAATCGCGCCGGTCATGATGATCGCGTGCAGCACGCTCTTGTGGCAGTTGCGGTCCACCACCACGATGTCGTCGGGCGCCACGGTGCTGTGCCAGACCATCTTGTTCGAGGTGCTGGTGCCGTTGGTCACGAAGTAGAGATGGTCGCTGCCGAAGATGCGCGCGGCATTGCGTTCCGAGGCCGCGACCGGCCCCGAATGGTCGAGCAACTGGCCGAGTTCTTCGACCGCGTTGCAGACGTCGGCGCGCAGCATGTTCTCGCCGAAGAACTGATGGAACATCTGCCCGACCGGGCTTTTCAAGAAGGCCACGCCGCCCGAATGCCCAGGGCAATGCCACGAATACGAACCGTCTGCCGCGTAATGCGTGAGCGCGCGAAAGAACGGCGGCGGCAATGAATCGAGATAGGCGCGCGCCTCGCGGATGATGTGGCGCGCGACGAACTCGGGCGTGTCTTCGAACATATGGATGAAGCCGTGCAACTCGCGCAGCACATCGTTGGGGATGTGGCGCGAAGTGCGCGTCTCGCCATACAGGAAGATCGGAATCTCGGCGTTGCGGCGACGGATTTCCGTCACGAAGGCGCGCAGGTTCACGATCGCCTGTTGCTGCTCCTGCGGAATGTCGGAATTGAATTCGTCGTCGTCGATCGACAGGATGAAAGCCGAAGCGCGGCTTTGCTGCTGGGCGAACATCGCGGTGTCGGAATAGCTCGTGACCCCGAACACCTCCATGTCCTCGGCCTCGATCGCCTGCGCGAGCGCGCGGATGCCCGAGCCCGAAGCGTTCTCGGAACGGAAGTCCTCGTCGATGATGACGATGGGGAAACGAAACTTCATGCCGGCCTCCTGCGATTGAAGGCGCGGATCATACAGCCGATGGGGCCAATTGGTGATGAACGTTCGGTGCCGGTTGTCGAGTTCTTTCTGCTCCGGCGGCCGCCAAGGCCACAGCCCTGAGGGCGCGTGACGGCCGCGGCCCTGCGGGCTACCTTCGCTGCCTTCGGAGTCCGGCGGCGTTCGCCCGCAAACTCGCCCGCTGCGCGGGCTCAAACAGCGGTCGAACGAAACCCCGCCTCCTCCTCGTTCGCTCAGCGCGGCCGAACACGCGCGCCTAGGCCCCTAGCCTCCCCAGCCTCAAGCAGCACGCTGTCCCGATTTGAGAAACTTCGCGCGGCGCAAGCATCGTGTGCACTTCACGCATTGAGGTGACACGAATGACGAAAGC
>CAXBRX010000494.1:0-2073 GCA_963977835.1 uncultured Derxia sp. | reverse complement strand
TAATGGGTTCGAGCCGGTCTTCAATGTGGATGGTGGGCACGATGCGGTCTTGCGTCGACGCCCCGCGGGCCGCCAGGCCCTGGGGCGCGCATGCGCGGAACCAGTCCGCGCATGCAGGCTTGCGATCAGGCGGGGTTGACTCCGGCCGGGCGCACGCCCGTCATCAAGTAGTCGATGAGTTCGCGCACCGGGCGGATCTGCTTGCCGAACGGCAGGCTGGACGCGCCACGGAAGAACAAGCCCTTCTTGATGTCGCCACGCACGGCGGCGGCGAGTTGCTTGTCGATGCAGAACTGGCCGATCTTGGAAATGCCGTCGCGCAGGCCGCATTGTTGCAGGCAGTCGAAGACCATGACGCAGCGCGGCTTGGGCGTGCCGCGCGCGGCCGCCTTGGCTTGCAGCACGGGTTCGGCCTTGAGGTAGTTTTCGAGCCAGGGCGTCTTGACGGCGCGCGCCGGCAGACCGGCCACGCTCATGAATTCGACGATCTGTTCTTCTTCGGCCCCGGCCAGCACGCGCTTGAAGTTTTCGTGCGCATCGCCTTCTTCGGTCACGGCAAACGCGGTGCCCAATTGCACGCCGCCCGCGCCCATGTTGATGAGCTCGCGCACGCGTTCATGCGAATTGATGCCGCCGGCCGGAATGAGCGGAATGGCGTCGTCGGCCAGGCCCATCTCACGGAAGAACTTGCGGGTGTCGGGGATGACGTTTTCGAAATTGAAGCGCGGATCGTCGAGGTCGGCGATCTTGGCGGCGCCCAAATGGCCGCCCGCGTACTTCGGATGTTCGATCACGATCGCATCGGGCAGACGGCCTTTGCGTTCCCACTTTTTGACGATGAGCTGGATGCCGCGCAGATCGGACAGGATGGGGATCAGGGCGACGTTGGGATGATCTTTGGTGAGTTCGGGCAGATCGATCGGCAGGCCGGCGCCGACCACGACCGCATCGGCACCCGATTCGCACGACTGGCGCACATAGGAGGCGTATTCGGCCACGGCACGCATGATGTTCACGGCGATCATGCCCATGCCCTTGGCGATTTCCTTGGCGCGTTTGATTTCGCGGTCGAGGGCCACCAGGTTCACGGCGTTGATCTTGTTCTTGGCCTCGGGGCCAATGCCGAGGTCGCGCGTCTCTTCCATCAGGTCGGCGTGATGGGTGCGCAGATCGACGCTGGACAAGGTGCCCACGGCATTGCACGCGGCGACGCTACCGGCCAAACGATGCGCGGAAATGCCCACGCCCATCCCACCCTGCACGATCGGAAGCACTGACCGACCGCGAATGCGTAGCCAGGGAAGCGGTGGCAACAACGAGGACGTCTCGGTCACCGTCGGGGAAACTGCGTCGGGCATGAACTCAAACTCCAGAGAACGGAAGTTTTTATAATACCTTCAAAGACTTACGCGAGTCATGCAGAAGATCAACCGCTTCGAAAATGTGGATTTCGGCCGCTAACCCGCGGTTTCGGCGCTCAGATCGCCCGCATACGCTCGCAAGGCGCTCAAAAAAGCACGTTGCGTCAGGCTTTGCGCCACCCGCTGGCTTACCTGCTCGAACGGCAGGGTCATCCCGCCAATGAAGCGCCTGACACGCACGATATGGAGCCCGAACCGGGTGTGCACAAGGGTCGGCAACAAGCCGTCGGTGCCGAATTGTTCGATCGCTTGCCAAAACTCGGCCGCGCAGCCCTCGCGGGTCAGTTGCCCGAGGTTGCCGCCGAGTTCGCCCGACGGGCAATTCGAGTATTCGCGCGCGGCGGCCTCGAAACCGGCCGGCTCGGCATGCAGGCGCATGAGCACCAGCTCGGCGCGCGTACGCAGCAAGTCGATCGGCGTGGCGTCGGTGACGGCAAACAAGATGTGGTCGACCTCGGCGATGGCTTGCGCGCCATGACGCTGCGGCTCGCGCGCATAGGCGCGGCGGCATTCTTCCTCGGTCGGCTCGGGCACCTGCACATCATGGGCGAGCACCGCCTCGATGCTCGCCTCGGGCGTATCGGCAACCAGGCCGAGCGTTTGTGCGCGTTCGAGCAGGCGCGATTTCAAAGCTTCCATGTCCATGGCGTCC
>CAXBRX010000493.1:0-2075 GCA_963977835.1 uncultured Derxia sp. | reverse complement strand
ACTTGGGCTTCGGGGAGGACGACATCGGACGGAAACCTTCGGCATGCGGGACGGGGGCGACTTACCGGGTGTCGCGGTAAAAAACACAACCAAAAACTGCTTAGTGCACCAATAAGTTGCGCAAGTCCTAGTTGCACCGGGCGCATGGCTTGGCTGTTGGTTGTACGCCCACGGTTATCGAAACCGCAATGGCGGGCGGTGTCTGTCACGCGGCGCACAATTCATCGCGGCCGTTCCACCGCTTTTCGCCCAGGCGCGAGGCCAGTCAGCCGCTCTACAGGACGACTCGTCGGAGATCGGGAGTCGCGATGTAAAGTACCGACATCGTGGATGATCGTCGCGCGCAGCGACGGATGTGTGAAGCCGCGCGCCGCGTCGAGGAATTTCGCCTGCCGCTTCTTCGCAAGACAGCGGCGCCGCGCAAGGCCGCAGCGCGCAAGACCACCGCGCGCGCGCCGACCAAACCCGCTTCCGGCGTCGATCTGCTCAAGCCCGGCAGCGCCGCCGCCGTGACCGCGACCGAGCGCATCGTCGAGGCGATCACCACCGCCATCGTCGAGCGCCGGTTGATGCCCGGCACCAAGCTCGGCGAACAGAAGATCGCCGACATCTTCCGCGTTTCGCGCACCATCGTGCGCCAGGCGCTCAATCAATTGAGCCGGCACAAGCTCGTGGTGCTCGAACCCGCGCGCGGCGCCTTCGTGGCCACCCCGAGCGTCGAGGAAGCGCGCCAGGTGTTCGAGGTGCGCCGGCTGCTCGAATCGGCGGTCATCCGCGAGCTCGTGCCCCGGATTTCAGCGGCCCAGATCGAGGTCTTGCGCACCCATCTGCGCGAGGAGCAGGCTGCGGTCGATCGGCGCGATGTGGCTGCGCGCACGCGCTTGCTAGGCGATTTCCATGTCGTCATCGCGCGCATGCTCGGCAACGAAACGCTGGCCGAATACAACCACGACCTCGCCTCGCGCAGCTCGCTCATTTCGCTCATGTACCAATCCGCCAATTCCGCCGAGCATTCGTTCGAGGAGCATGTGGCGATCGTCGAGGCGATCGCGCGCCGCGATGTGCGCACCGCCGTGCGTCTGACCGAGCAGCATCTGGTCAATGTGGAGCGCAATCTGCGCCTGGACCCGCGCGTGCCGCTCGACCTCGAATCCGCGCTTTTGCCGGTATGACCTCATGACCACCCAGCCGCATCGTCCCGACCCTTCCTATCCGCGCGACCTCATCGGTTACGGACGCCGCCCGCCGCAGGCCAATTGGCCGGGCCAGGCGCGCGTCGCGGTGCAATTCGTCCTCAATTACGAAGAAGGCGCCGAAAATTGCGTGCTGCATGGCGACGCCGCGAGCGAGCAATTCCTGAGCGAGATGTTCAATCCGGCCGCCTACCCCGACCGGCATCTGAGCATGGAGTCGATCTACGAATACGGCTCGCGCGTGGGCGTCTGGCGCGTCTTGCGCGAGTTCGAGCGGCGCGGTCTGCCGCTCACGGTGTTCGGCGTGTCGATGGCGCTCGAACGCCACCCGGAAGCCACGCAAGCCTTCATTGAACTCGGCCATGAAATCGCCTGCCATGGCTGGCGCTGGATTCATTACCAGACGCTCGACGAAGCGACCGAGCGCGAGCACATGCGGCGCGGCATCGAGATCATCGAGCGCCTGACGGGCGCCCGGCCGCTCGGCTGGTATACCGGCCGCGACAGCCCCAACACGCGGCGCCTCGTCGTGGATGCCGGCGGCTTCGAATACGACAGCGATTATTACGGCGACGACCTGCCGTTCTGGACCGAGGTGCAGCGCACCGACGGCGAAACCGTGCCGCATCTCGTCGTGCCGTACACGCTCGACACCAACGACATGCGCTTCGCCTCGCCCATGGGCTTTGCGCAAGGCGACGACTTCTACACCTATTTGCGCGACAGTTTCGACGTGCTCTACGCCGAAGGCGCCGAGACCCCGCGCATGCTCTCGGTGGGCATGCATTGCCGTCTGCTCGGGCGGCCCGGCCGCTTGCGCGCGTTGCAGCGTTTTCTCGACCACATCGAGGCGCACGATCGCGTCTGGGTGTGCCGGCGCAT
>CAXBRX010000492.1:0-2134 GCA_963977835.1 uncultured Derxia sp. | reverse complement strand
CGTCATGGGGGATAGTCTTTCGGCGGAGTATGGCATTGCCCGCGATCACGGCTGGGCCGCCTTGCTCACTGAGCGTCTGTCCGCGCGAAAGTTCAGATGGCGGGTCGTGAATGCGAGCGTGAGCGGCGAAACCACGAGCGGTGGCGTGTCGCGTCTGCCGGCTTTGCTCGAACAGCATCGGCCCGCGATCGTCATCCTTGAACTCGGCGCCAACGACGGTCTGCGTGGTCTGCCGGTGGCGCAAATGAAGCGCAATCTGGCCCAGATGATCGCCCAGGCCAAAGACAAATCGGCGCGCGTGCTGCTCGTCGGCATGCGGATTCCGCCGAACTACGGCCGCTCGTATACCGACGCGTTTGCCGCGAGCTACGACGCGCTCGCAAACGAAACCCGCGTTGCGTTCGTGCCGTTCTTGTTCGAGGGGTTTGCCGACCAGATGGCGCTGTTTCAGGCCGACCGTCTGCATCCGACCGAAGCGGCGCAAGCGAAGATGCTCGACAACCTGTGGCCGCGCCTGGAGCCGATGCTCAAGGCGCGCCGTTGAAACTCAACCCCCGTCGAGCGGGCAGATCTTGACGAAATTGAGCAGGTCGCGCTGCAAGGTCAGGTTGAGGAAGGACGTGTCGGGCGCGTCGGCATCGTAAAGCAGCTTCGACAACAAGCCCATCGACTCGGGCGAGCCCCAACGTGCCCAGATCGCCTGCAGCAGATCGGGATCGGAATCGAGACCGGCTTCATGCGAAGGCGGCTCGGCGGTCCACGCAGCGGCATTGCGCCCGAACCGCTCGGCGAAGCGCTGCGCCAATGCTTCGTAGGCCTCGCGCTTGTCGGTCTTGCGGTACAACTGCAGCAGCATCAGCCACGGCGCACGCGGGCCGCCCTGACGATCGGAAATCAGCTTGCGCAACACGCTCGCGGCCGATTCGGCCTGGCCCGCGGCCACATAGGCGTCGGCCTGTTCGATCGATTCGGCCACCTGGCGCAGGTAATCCTGAGCCTGACGCGCATCAGACCAGGTCATGGCCTGCGGCGCACGGGTCAGGAATTCGGGCGTCGCCGCCAAGGCGGGGGCCGGTGCATCGCCGGTCGACGCGCTGGCCCAGACATCGGCCGGGGTGGTCGGCTCGACCGGCGGCAGGATCGGCACTTCGCCCGAACGGATCGCTTGCGGCAGCGTTGCGAGCGGATTGTCCTGGGTCGGCGCGCCAAGATCGAAGTCGAGCGAAGACAAGGTCATCGACGCATCGAATTTCGGGCCTTCGCCGGTGCGCGGCTTGAGCGCATCGGGCAAAGGTTCTTCGTGTTCTTCCTGCGCCACGGCCTTGAGCAGATCGGCCGATGGCGTGGTGCGCCTGAGCATCTGCAAAGCCTGGGTCGCGCCAAGCTCGTGCACCTCGATGGTCGTGTCCTGCACCCGCTCCGAGAGCCCGGCATCATGATCGACCAGACGGCGCGACACGCGCCCGGGCGCAGTCGCAGTCGGGTCGGTCGGAGCCTTCGGATACACGACATCGGACTCTTGCACCGGCGCCTGCGGGCTCGGCGCTTGCGCGGGGGCTTTGGGCGCCGGGGCGGTCTTGCCCTTCACGGGCGGCTTGTCGTTGTCGGTGCGCATCAAGGTGTCGGCCCACCACGGGGCACCGACCATGACGTTGTTCCGGCGCCGTCCGCGCAGCAACAGCAAAGCGACCGCGCCGAGCGCAAGCGCGGCAACGCCGCCCAGCACATAGACCAGCCACATCGGCGCCGAGGCATGGCGTTCGGCCTGGGCACGCTCGGCCTGTTCGGCCATCTGTTTCTTGAGCGCGTTGATTTCATTGCCCAGCCCTTCGAGCTGCTGGGCGAGCTTGGCTTCGCGTGCGCTGGGCACGGTGGCCGGATCCTTGTCTTGCAAAGTCGCCATCAGGCGTGCCTGCTCATCGCGGAATTTTTTGGCGCGGTCTTCATCGGCCACCACTTGCGCAGGCAGGGTGTCCGCCACGCGCATGCCATTGCTCACGGACGCCACGGGTTCGACCAGCCGGAGTTGATCGCGGCCCTGGGCGGGTTTGGTCGCTTCGCGCGCGGCCGGCGTCGGTTTGGCTGCGGGCGCGGATTTGTCGGCTGCAGGCGCACGGGCGCTTTTGTCGGTGCG
>CAXBRX010000491.1:0-2139 GCA_963977835.1 uncultured Derxia sp. | reverse complement strand
CATGGCCCGGTACGGCGCCCGGCAGTGGGGGATCCCCACGACCATCGCCCGGCTCAACGTCCCCTACGGCGACGAGGGCGGGTGGCCGGCGTTCCACCTGGCGATGCTGCGCGCGGGCCAACCGGTGCCGGTGCACCCGGACCGGGCTTGAAATCGCGCACGGTGTTCAGGCTGTCGGACAAGCTCGGCAATTCGACCGAGACCTGAGCTGCCTGCAATTGACGCAACAAGGCCTGCGCCGCGAGCGTCTGTTTGGCTTGCGGTTCGAAATACCGGCCGATCCAGTCGAGCGCGGCTTGCAGATCGGAACGGAAGCCCGCTTCATTGCGGCCGATCAGTTGCAGGCGCGCATTCAGCAGCCGCAGCTTGAGATTTTCGCGTGCGAAATAAGCCTGGGTCGGCGACAACAACAAGGCGTCGGGCGAACCGACTTCGCGGATGCGCACCAGCCCGCGCATCTCGGTGCCTAACCGTTCAAGCAACTCGCGCCACCAGGTCGGCGGCGCTTCGGTTGGCGCTGCGCCGGGCTTCTCGGCCGCCTTCGGCTTGCGGGCCGCAACCGGCGCCGGCTTTTCGTCGATCAGCGCCGGCATCGCATCGACCATCGCGATGGCTTGATCGAGCTTGACCGCCATGCCCGACACATCGGTGCTCGGCAAGGCCTTGAGCCGGTCGATGTCGCGCGCAATGGCGCGCCGCACCCCGAGGAATTGCGGCTTGTTGATGCGCGCCAGGCGCGCATCGGCGTTCTGCAAGGCGAGCAAGGCCGCCGGCACATTGCCGGTCAATTGCAATTGCTGGGCGGCGGCGGTGATCGCCTGTTCGATGTCGGCGAGCTGGATTTCATCGCGATTGCGCGACAACTCCTGGTACATCTGCTCGAGCGCGTATTGCTGGCTTTGCGATTCTTCGAGCTTGGATTCGACCACCGCGACCTGCTTGAGCGCATCGACGAGGCGGTTGGACGCTTCCTGCGCGGTCTGGGTCGCGGCGACCGAACGCGCATCGGATTCGGTCACGCGGCGGGTGAGTTCGCGCTGGGTGAAGGCGATGTCGGAACTGCTGCGCCACCACAGCCAGGCGACCGCAACGCCGAGCAAGACCACCGCGACGCCAAGCACATGGGCGCCGCGCAAACCGCGCAGCGCGGCCCAGAACCCCGGACGGGTTTGCGCTACGGTCTGGGCGGGCGGGGTCGAAGGCGTGGAGTCGCTCATGAGGGCAATATCGTGGTCAGCAGGCGGATTCTATCGTGCGCACCACCGCGTCGTCGTTGGGCGCCGAGAGCAAGACCCGCGTAAAGCCCAAGGTCCGTGCCCGTTGTGCCACCCGCGCATGGGTCACGACGACCGGTGTCGCCAGCGCCCAGGCCATCAAAGCAGCTTCCGGCGCCAGCATCGTGACCAGATTCTGCGCGCCTTCCGAACTCGTGACGACAAAGGCCGTCGGCTCGGCGGCCGCGGCACGCGCGCACAGGCTGTCGGCCTGGGCCGGGGTCATCAGCGGGCACAAACGCCGGTACACCGCAATGCCTTCGGCCTGCATGCCGGCTTCGGTCAGGGCGCGCGCCAGCCAGTCGCGCCCGCCATCGCCTTTGACGAGCAAAGCGCGCTTGCCGACGAATCCGCCGGGCAGCACGGTTTCCAGCGTGACCATCAAGGTTTCGGAATCGAGGGCGGCCGGCTGCGCGGGCGCGAGTTCCTGGCCCGGCGTGACGATCTGCACCGGCGCGTCGCCGAGGAAAGGCGTCACGACCGCGCGGCTGCCCGGCCCCATGACGGCGATGAGCGCGCCGGGTTTGAACGCTTGGCCCGGCGGGCGATGGGCGAAGAAATGTTTGATCGCGTTCGCGCTCGCGAAATGGATCAGATCGAATTCGGCGCTGCGGGCCCAGACGCGTTGTACGAGCGCGGGCCGGGTCACCGGCGCAATGTCGAACACTGGCAGCAACAGGCTTGCAAAGCCGCGCTGCCCGAGCGCTGCGGCCAACGACCCCGATTGGCCGGTCGGCCGGGTGATGATCGCGGTGCCGCGCGCGGCAGTGCCGGGGGATGGGTCGGGGTTCACGTCGTCGCAGCGGGCCGAGCGGCGGGTGCTGACACCAGGCTTCAGGCGGCCGCCGCGGCGAGCAGCCGGCCG
>CAXBRX010000490.1:0-2143 GCA_963977835.1 uncultured Derxia sp. | reverse complement strand
GTGGCCGACGACAAAAGCATCTATTGCTACGTGCCCGACATGATCAAGTTCTACCTCAGCGAAGAACCGATCATCTCGAATGTGCCGACCTACCAATGCCGCAAGCCGGCCGATCTGTCGTATGTGCTGGCCAATCTGAAAGACTTGGTGGTCAAGGAAATCCACAACGCAGGCGGCTACGGCATGCTGGTCGGCCCGGCCTCGACCAAGGCCGAGATCGAAGCCTTCGGCGACAAGGTCAAGGCCAATCCGAGCAATTACATCGCCCAGCCGACGCTGGCGTTGTCGGCCTGCCCGACCTTCGTCGAATCGGGCGTGGCGCCGCGTCACATCGATTTGCGACCCTTCGTGCTCTCGGGCAAGGATGTGTCGATGGTGCCCGGCGGCCTGACGCGCGTGGCCTTGCGCGAAGGCTCGCTGGTCGTGAATTCGTCGCAAGGCGGCGGCACGAAAGACACCTGGGTACTCGAAGCCTGAACGAAAGGACACGCCATGCTTTCCCGCACTGCCGACCATTTGTTCTGGATGTCGCGCTATACCGAGCGCGCCGAGAACACCGCCCGTCTGCTCGATGTGAATGTGCAGACCGAGTTGCTGCCGCAATCCGATGCCGAAGCCGAACGCGGCTGGCGCAGCATGCTGAGCATTTCCGAACTCGTGCCCGCCTACGAGCAGCGCCATGGTGACGCCCTCGATGCCAAGGACGTGCTCGACTTCATGGTGCGCGACCCGCAAAACCCGGGCTCGATCTATTCATGCCTGCAGGCCGCGCGCGAAAACGCCCGCGCGGTGCGCGGCACCCTGACCACCGAGGTCTGGGAAGCGCACAACGACACCTGGCTCGAACTCCAGCGCCAGCTCAAAGACAAGCTGCTCGAACGCGATCCGAGCCGCTTTTTCGAATGGGTCAAATTCCGCTCGCATCAATCGCGCGGCGTGACCATCGGCACCATGCTCAAGGACGAAGCCTTCTACTTCATCCGCCTGGGCACCCACCTTGAACGCGCCGACAACACCGCCCGCATCCTCGACGTGAAGTTTCATGGCAATCAGGAGGCGATCGTCACCACGCCGCGCCGCAGCCGCGCTGCGAGTGCGGACGAAGCGCAGAAGGATTTTTATCACTGGGCGGCGGTGCTGCGTTCGGTCTCGGCCTTCGAGACTTACCGCAAGGTCTATCGCGATGTGATCACGCCCGAGCGCGTGGCCGAATTGCTGATCCTGAACGCCGCCATGCCGCGGTCATTGGCGTATTGCCTCAACGAGGTGGTTCACAATCTGGGCAAGGTGGCCAACACCCAGAGCAGCGAGACCCAGCGCCGCGCCGGCATGCTCGCGGCCGAATTGCATTACGGCCGTATCGACGATGTGTTCCAGACCGGGCTGCATGGGTATCTGACGCGTTTCCTGGAGAAGATCTCGACCCTGGGCGACCGCATTTCGCGCGACTTCCTGGTGCCGCTCGCCGCCTGATCGGTTCACACCGCACAAGAACGCCAATTCTGGAGAACACGCTTGGCCATCCATGTCGCTTTGAGCCATGTGACCGAGTATCGGTACGACCGGCCGGTATCGCTGTCGCCCCAGGTGGTGCGGCTGCGGCCGGCACCGCATTGCCGCACCCGCATCCTGTCGTATTCGCAGCGCGTCGAGCCGGCCGGGCATTTCATCAACTGGCAGCAGGACCCGTTCTCGAACTACCTCGCGCGCCTGGTCTTTCCCGAGAAGACGACCGAGTTCCGCATCACCATCGACCTCGTCGCGGAGATGGCGGTCTACAACCCGTTCGATTTCTTCCTCGAACCCTATGCCGAGCAATTTCCCTTCGTCTACGACGAGACTTTGCAGCGCGAACTCGCGCCGTATCTCGTCAAGTCGGCGCTGACGCCCAAGTTCGCCGAACTGCTCGCGAGCATCGATCGCCACGAGCAACGCACGATCGATTTTTTGGTTGCGCTCAACCAGCGCCTGCAGCATGAAATCAGCTACCTGATCCGCCTCGAACCCGGGGTGCAGACGCCCGAAGAAACCTTGACCAAGGCTTCGGGCTCCTGCCGCGACAGCGGCTGGCTGCTGGTCCAGGCGCTGCGCCATCTGGGCCTCGCGGCGCGTTTCGTCTCCGGCTACCTGATTCAGCTCACGC
>CAXBRX010000489.1:0-2147 GCA_963977835.1 uncultured Derxia sp. | reverse complement strand
AGACCGATACCTTGTCGATCGAGCTGACCTGCACCAACCGCGATCTGCCGTCGCAATTGCCGATCGGATTGATCGACGGCGATCTGTTCATGGAAGGCGGCACGGTCGCCAAGACCATCAGCCTGTTGCGCCGACCGACGCCGAGCATGCATTTCGAGCGCGGCCGCGGTGCCTTGTGGCGCTTGATCTCGCATCTGTCGCTCAATCATCTTTCGCTGGCCGACAACGGCGTCAATGTGCTGCGCGAAACGCTGCGTCTGTACGACCTCGCGCGTTCGCAATCGAATTCCCAGCAGATCGACGGCATCGTGGCGATCGAAAGCAAACCCGCCACCGCCTGGCTGCCTGGCAACCCGTTTCCGTGCTTCGTGCGCGGCATCGAGATCCGCGTCACCATCGACGAAGACGGCTACGTGGGCAGCGGCATCTATCTGTTTTCGCAAGTGCTCGACGCCTTCTTCGGCCTGTACGTGCACGCCAACAGCTTTGTCCAACTCGTGATCGTTTCCAAGCGCACGGGCGCCGAGATTCTGAAATGTCCCCCGCACAACGGCGAATCGATCCTGGCGTGATCACGCGCCTGCTCGAAGCGCCCGAGCGCTTCGAGTTCTTTCAGGCGATGCGTGTCATCGAGGCCTGGCATGCCCGTCATCCGCGCGGACGGCGTGGCGACGCCTTCACCGAAGCGGTGCGCATCCGCAACTCGTTGTCGATGGCGTTTCCGGCATCGGAAATCGAATCGCTCAAGGCCGAGGAACCCGCCCAGCCCGGCGATCTGCCCCGCCTCGAGATCACGCCGGCCTTCTTCGGTCTGCTGGGCAATCTCGGCGCCTTGCCCTTGGTGTACACCGAGCGCATCGCCACGCGCGAACTGTATGCGCGCGACCGCGCGGCACGCGCTTTTCTCGATCTGTTCACCCATCGCGCCGCGATGCTGTTCTACGGCGCCTGGAAGAAGTACCGCCTCGGTCTGCAATACGAGCTCGACCAGCGCGAACGCTTCGTGCCGCAGGTGCTGGCCCTGGCTGGGCTCGGGCACAAGCAATTGCGCGATCGCGTCGAAGATCACGACCATGGCATTTCCGCCGAGGCGATCGCGTATTACGCCGGCGCGGTGCGCCATCGACCGATTTCGGCCAAGCTGCTCGGACGGGTGCTGACCGATTACTTTCGCGTGCCGGTCGAAGTCGCGCAATTCGTCGGGCGCTGGTATGAGATTCCGGCCGAGCAGCGCTCGCGCTTAGGGGCACCGACCGCGCGCCTGGGCGCCACCGCGTGCGCGGGCGAACGCATCTGGCAGCGCCATCTGCGCATGCGTCTCGAAATTGGTCCACTCGATCATGCGACGTTCTCCACGTTCTTGCCGGGCGGCAGCGCGGCACGACCGTTGGCCCGGTTTGCGACGCTCCTGATCGGACACAGCTTCGAGATCGAAGTACAACTCATCCTGCGCCGCGAAGCGATCCGCCCGGTTTCGCTTGGCCACGACCCTGCGCGCGGACGCCTCGGCTTCGACACCTGGTCGATGTCGCGCGCAGCCAAACAAGATTCCAAAGACGTTCGTTACGACATTCCTCTCATCCACTGAGCACATTCATGGTCAATCACCTCAAGACGCTGATCGGCAAACTCAACCCGACCTGCCGCCAGGCTGCAGAACGCGCCGCCAACCTGTGCATGTCGCGCGGGCATTACGAGGTGGATCTCGAACACCTGTGCCTCGCTTTGCTCGAACAACCCAAGAGCGATTTCCGCATCGTGCTCGCCAAGTTCGGCGTGAACTCGTCGAATCTGCAAAACGATCTCGAGCACGAGCTGTCGCGCTTCAAGACGGGCAATACGCGCACGCCGGTGTTCTCGGCGCACCTGCCCAAGCTGCTCGAACATGCCTGGCTGATCGCCTCGATGGATGCGCAAAGCGCGCAGATTCGCAGCGGCCATTTGTTGCTCGCTTTGTTGACCGCGCCCGATCTGTCGCAACTCGCGCTGCGCGGCTCGGCCTTGTGGGTCAAGGTCAATGTCGATGAACTCAAGCATCGCTTCGACGAGATCACCGCGGGCTCGCCCGAGACCCCGGTGCCGGGCAGCGCGCCCGCAAGCTCGCCGGCGTCGGCTGAAGGTGCTCAAGGCGAGGGCGCCGAAGCAGC
>CAXBRX010000488.1:0-2148 GCA_963977835.1 uncultured Derxia sp. | reverse complement strand
ATCGCGGCGGTCTCGGGCATTGCGCTCGGCGGCGGTACCGAGCTCAGCGTGTATTGCGCGCGGCGCGTGGCCAACTTCGAAAGCTACATGGGCCTGGTGGAAATCGGCGTGGGGCTGTTGCCCGGCGGCGGTGGCCTGACTTACATGGCGCGTCGCGCGGCTGAAGAAGCGGCCGGTGGCGACATCATGCAATTCATGAAGAAGTACTTCCAGGCCGCGGCCATGGCCACGGTCGGCAAGTCGGCGCTCGAGAACAAGGCGCTCGGCTACCTGGTGCCCGGCGATGTGATCGTCATGCACAGCCATGAATTGCTGCATGTCGCGATCACCCAGGCCAAGGCGATGTTCGACGCCGGCTACCGTCCGCCGGTGCGCGGCCAGACCTTCCCGGTGCTCGGCCGTTCGGGCCTGGCAACGATCAAGAGCACGCTCGTGAACATGCGCGACGGTGCCTTGATCACCGGCCACGATTACACCATCGCCTCCAAGATCGCCGAAGTGCTGTGCGGCGGCGAGGTGGAAGGCGGTTCGCTCGTGGACGAGGAAACCATCATGGCGCTCGAGCGCAAGCATTTCTGCGCGCTGCTCGGCAACCCCAAGACCCAGGAACGCATCATGGGCATGCTGCAAACCGGCAAGCCGGTGCGCAACTAAGCCGCGAAAACAGGAGAGAGACCCATCATGGCCAAGCAACTTCAAGACGCCTATGTCGTCGCGGCAACCCGCAGCCCGATCGGCAAAGCCCCGCGCGGGATGTTCAAGAACACCCGGCCCGACGATCTGCTCGTCGCGACGATCGCGCGCGCGGTCGCCCAGGTGCCCAACCTCGACCCGGCCTTGATCGAAGACGCGATCATCGGCTGTGCGATGCCCGAAGGCGAACAAGGTTTGAACGTCGCGCATATCGCGGTGCTGCTCGCCGGTCTGCCCAACACCGTGGGCGGCGTGACGATCAACCGTTTCTGCGCCTCGGGCATCACGGCCGTGGCGATGGCGGCCGACCGCATCCGCGTCGGCGAAGCCGATGTGATGATCGCGGGCGGCACCGAAAGCATGTCGATGGTGCCGATGGGCGGAGCCAAGCCTTCGTTCAATCCGCATTTGTTCGACCGCGACGAAAACCTCGGCATCGCCTACGGCATGGGCATGACGGCCGAGAAGGTCGCCCAGCAATGGAAGATCTCGCGCGAAGAGCAGGATGCGTTCGCGCTCGCGTCGCATCAAAAGGCGCTCGCCGCGATCGCGGCCGGCGAATTCAGCGACGAGATCTGCCCGATCGAAATCGTCGAGACCTTCCCCAAGCTCGGCACCGCCGACGTGGAAGTGAAAACGCGCACCGTCAGCATCGATGAAGGCCCGCGCGCCGACACTTCGCTCGAAGGCCTCGCCAAGCTGCGCCCGGCCTTCGCCGCGCCCAAGGATGCGGGCGGCAAGCCCACGGGTCTGGGCAGCGTCACCGCAGGCAACAGCTCGCAAACCTCGGACGGCGCCGGTGTGCTGATTTTGGTGAGCGAAAAGATCCTCAAGCAATTCAACCTCAAGCCGCTCGCGCGTTTCGCGAGCTTCGCGGTCAAGGGTGTGCCGCCCGAGATCATGGGCATCGGCCCCAAGGTGGCGATTCCGCTCGCGCTCGAAAAAGCCGGCATCAAGCAAGACGACCTCGGCTGGATCGAACTCAACGAAGCCTTCGCGGCGCAATCGCTCGCGGTCATCAAAGACCTCGGCCTCAACACCGCGGTGCTCAACCCGCTCGGCGGCGCGATCGCGCTCGGCCATCCGCTCGGCGCCACCGGCGCGATCCGCGCGGCCACGGCCATTTACGGCATGCGCCGTCGCAACGCCAAGTACAGCATGGTGACCATGTGCATCGGCACCGGCATGGGCGCGGCCGGCATCTTCGAGAACGTCTGAGCGTTCGCCACGGTGGCCGCGCGCCCGATTTCGGTCTTGCGCGCGGTCGCGCCATCGTTAAAAGGGGCTCATCCATGACCCATGCGGCCATCAACACCCAGACGCTCACGATCCCGGCCGCCGACGGCTATCCGCTCGCGGCGACCCGCTTCACCCCGGCCGCCTCCGCGGCATCCGGCGCACCGGCCTCGGGGGCGACCATCGTGCTGCCTTGCGCGATGGGCGTTCGGCAGAGCT
>CAXBRX010000487.1:0-2159 GCA_963977835.1 uncultured Derxia sp. | reverse complement strand
TCGTCAGCGCATTCTTGTCGGCGCATTATCGGCCGAATGGCAGACCTTGGAAAATCCCGGTGCTCCGCCGCGGCTGAGCCTGCCCCTGCGTTTGAGCTTGGCCTTGTTGTTGCGCCTGCCGGCCAGCGCGCAAGGCGCACGCGCCGCCGAGCGCATGAGCGCCTTGGTGCAACAAGAACGCGGCCTGTTGCGCAAACGCTGGACGATCGCCGCCCCGGAAGCGGCGGCCGACGACTGGAAGGCCGATGACATCGATCCGGCGCGCCCCAAGCACGAAAGCCTGGGCGAACGCGCCTGGTGGCTGTACCAGCTCGTGCGCCAGGTGCCGCTCGCCTGGTGGACCCGGCACACCGGCATGGACGCCGCCGCGCTGCTCGCCTGGGCGGGCGACACCGATTGGGCCGCGGCCCTGGTGCGCGGTTGGTGCGAAGTCCTCATCGCCGCGCCCGATGTGGCCTGGGCGCAGGCGCTGCTCGACCATTGGCCGGCCAAACATTTGCAGGACGACACCGCGAGCGTGATGGCGCAATTGCCGCTCGCGCTGCGCGAACGGTATTGGCTGGCCGAGCTCAAGGCGTTCGACACCGAGAGCGGCACCGATCTGACCCGGCTGGCCGATCTGGCGGCGCGTCTCGTCGCGGCCTGCGCGCCCGGCGACAGCCTGTCGGCCGCGTTCTCGCAACGCTATGTCGGCCTGCTGCGCGCGCGCCTGCATCACATGCAAGGCGTGCTGCGCGGTGAATACACCTTGCGCCTGGCCTTGCCCGACCTCGTCTGCGCGCTCGACCTGCAAGCCGTGGCGCCTTTGCACACCCAGCCGATCGAGACCGACGTGGAGAACGCGCTCAGTCTGATGCAACAACTCGCCCCCATCATCGCCGCGCGGCTCGCGCTCGCGGCCATGCCCGTATCCCACAGGAGAAGCCCGTCATGACAGCGTCCAACGCGATGCGCGAACACGCCGAACAACAGTTCGCGCACGAGCTCGAAGAACTCGCGCGCGCCGATACACGCGAACGCCCGACCAATTGGCGTTTGTCGCCGTGGGCCGTGGTGACTTATCTGATGGGCGGCAAGCTCGACAACGGTTTCGAGGTCAGCGCCAAATACATCGGCAACCGGCGTTTGATGGAGATCGCGGTCGCCACGCTCGCGACCGACCGCGCCTTGTTGTTGTACGGCGTGCCGGGCACCGCGAAGTCGTGGGTGTCGGAACATCTCGCCGCCGCAATCAGCGGCGATTCGACCCTGCTCATTCAGGGCACCGCGGGCACCAGCGAAGAACAACTTCGCTACGGCTGGAATTACGCGCAATTGCTCGCGCACGGCCCGTCGGAAAACGCGCTCGTCGCAAGCCCCTTGATGAACGCAATGCGCAACGGCCGCATCGCGCGCATCGAAGAACTCACGCGCATCCCGGCCGATGTGCAGGACACCCTCATCACCGTGCTCTCGGAAAAGACCTTGCCGATCCCCGAACTCGGCACCGAGGTGCAGGCCGCGCGCGGCTTCTCGGTGATCGCGACCGCGAACAACCGCGACAAAGGCGTGAACGAATTGTCGGCCGCGCTCAAGCGCCGCTTCAACACCGTGGTGCTGCCGGTGCCGGCCTCGGAAGAAGAAGAGATCAACATCGTGACCAAGCGCGTGGCCGAGATGGGCCGTGCGCTGCAATTGCCGGCCGAGCCGCCCGCGCTCAAGGAAGTGCGGCGCATCGTCCAGATCTTCCGCGAGCTGCGCAACGGCAAGACCGAAGACGGCAAGACCCAGATCAAATCGCCGACCTCGACGCTTTCGACCGCCGAAGCGATCTCGGTCATCAACAGCGGGCTCGCGCTGGCCGGGCATTTCGGCGACGGCGTGCTGCGCCCGCACGACATGGCCTCGGGCCTGATCGGCGCGGTCGTCAAAGACCCGGTGCAAGACGGCGTGGTCTGGAAGGAATACCTCGAAACCGTGGTCAAGGAACGCGAAGACTGGAAAGACCTGTACCGCGCCTGCCGCGATCTGGCCTGAAGGGTAGAGCGCCTTGGCTGCCGAGCCGCATTACTTCGGAATCCGCCATCACGGCCCCGGCTGTGCGCGCAGCCTGCGCGCGGCCTTCGACACGCTGCAGCCCGATTGCGTGCTGATCGAAGGTCCGCCCGAAAGCGATGCGC
>CAXBRX010000486.1:0-2181 GCA_963977835.1 uncultured Derxia sp. | reverse complement strand
GCCAATCGCCCAACCGATACCGCACCGCCATTCGAATGCCTGGGCGCCAATGTTCGGGAATCGATACGCAGCAGGCCGCCTTCCCTCCTCCCGCACGCGGCCCGACCGGATACCCCGCGCTCCCGGTCACCTGTCCCTTATCGTCCAGCGAGCGTACCGACGGGTAGAAGTCGACGTCGGCGTAGTTCAGCACAACCACCGAACCGCCAACCATTTCCTCGGTGGCAGACGAACGCACGAAGACCAGCCCAATGACGACGCTGGTCATCAATACGCAAGCAATGAAAATGCGCTTTCCCGCCTTCGAAGACATCGATCCGGTGGTGTGCGTGAGCCTCGTATGAAGATTAAAGAGTCACGCAACCCCTGACCATGCATCGCACATCGGATGCACGTGATTGAGGTACACCGAAAAGCCGCCGCGGCGGCTATTTCCAGTCAGTCACCGGCGGGCAAGCACACATGATGTTGCGATCCCCCCACGCGTTGTCCACGCGCGCGACCGGCGGCCAGTACTTCTGGTGCTTGAGCGAAGCGAGCGGAAAGGCCGCCATTTCGCGCGTGTAGGCATGGGTCCAGGTCTCGGCCATGACCATGGCCGCGGTGTGCGGCGCGTGCTTGAGCGGGTTGTCTTCGCGGTCGAGGCGCCCTTCTTCGACGGCGCGGATTTCTTCGCGGATCGCGATCATCGCGTCGATGAAACGGTCGAGTTCGATCTTGGGTTCGGACTCGGTCGGCTCCACCATCAGCGTGCCGGCCACCGGGAAGCTCAGCGTGGGCGCATGGAAGCCGTAATCGATCAGGCGCTTGGCCACGTCTTCGGCGCCGATGCCGCTGGCGTCCTTGAGCGGGCGCAGATCGAGGATGCATTCATGCGCCACATAGCCGTTGCGGCCGGTGTAAAGCGTGGGGTAGTACGGCGCGAGGCGGCGCGCGATGTAATTGGCGTTGAGCAATGCCACTTGCGTGGCGCGGCGCAGGCCTTGCGCGCCCATCATGGTCACGTACATCCATGAGATGGGCAGGATGCTGGCCGAGCCATAGGCGGCGCCACTGACCATGCCCGCGCGGTTCTTGCCGCCGAGCGCGCCGGGCAAAAACGGTGCGAGGTGCGCCTTGACCGCCACCGGCCCCACGCCCGGTCCGCCGCCGCCGTGCGGAATGCAGAAGGTCTTGTGCAGGTTCAGGTGCGACACATCGCTGCCCCAGACGCCGGGCTTGGCGGTGCCCACCAGGGCGTTCATGTTGGCGCCGTCGGTGTACACCTGGCCGCCATGGGCATGGATGATTTCGCAGATTTCGACGATGCCTTCCTCGAACACGCCATGGGTCGAGGGGTAGGTGATCATGAAGGCGGCGAGTTGCGCGGCATGCGCTTCGGCCTTCGCCTTGAGGTCTGCCACATCGACATTGCCGTTGGCGTCGCATTTGACGACCACGACCTCCATGCCGGCCATCTGTGCCGAGGCCGGGTTGGTGCCGTGCGCGCTTTCCGGAATCAGGCAGATGGTGCGCTCATGCTGGCCGCGCGAGGCATGGTAGGCGCGGATTGCGAGCAGGCCTGCGTATTCGCCTTGCGCGCCCGAATTGGGCTGCAGGCTCACCGCGTCGTAGCCCGTGCATTCGACGAGCATGCGTTCGAGTTGCTCGACCAGCGTGTGGTAGCCCGCAGCCTGATCGGCCGGCGCATACGGATGCACATTGGCAAACTCAGGCCACGTAATCGGGATCATCTCGCTCGTGGCGTTGAGCTTCATGGTGCAGGAGCCGAGCGGGATCATCGCGCGGTCGAGCGCGAGGTCTTTGTCCGACAAAGCGCGCAGATAGCGCAGCATTTCGGTTTCGCTGTGATGGCTGTTGAACACCGGATGCGTGAGGAAAGGCGTGCTGCGCGCGAGGCCTTGCGGAATCGCGGCATTGCCGGTCGCGGCGAGTTCGGCATCGAGCGCGGCCAGATCGGCCTGGACGCCGAAGGCGCGCCAGATCGCTTCGATGTCGGCGCGGGTCGTGGTTTCGTCGAGAGCGATGCCGACCATGGTCGCGCCCATCACACCGTCGAAGCTGCGCAGGTTGATGCCTTCGGCCTGCGCCGCCGCATGCACGCGCGCGGCGTCGAGCGGACGCTCGGCGCTGCCGCGCACCACCAGAGTGTCGAAAAAGTTCGGCGTCACGCGCCAGCCC
>CAXBRX010000485.1:0-2189 GCA_963977835.1 uncultured Derxia sp. | reverse complement strand
CGCCACCTTCTTAGGCTCGGGCGCGCTCATCGGGCAATTCGACGCGGCCTGGCTCGATCTGGCCGACGCCAACGGCCTGCGCATGCGCGACGCGATGCGCGCTGCAGGCCTGCCCGCGACCATCGAGGCGATCCGCGCGCTCAAGCGCGACCCGGCGCGCTACCTCGGCTTCGTCGAAGTGCACATCGAACAAGGGCCGGTGCTCGAACAACTCGAACTCCCGCTCGGCGTGGTCACCTCGATCAACGGCAGCGTGCGCTACTTAGGCGAGGTGATCGGCACCGCGAGCCATGCCGGCACCACGCCGATGAAACAGCGCCGCGACGCCGCCTGCGCGGTGGCCGAGATTGCGCTTTATGTGGAAAAGCGCGCCGGCGCCGATGCCGATTCGGTCGGCACCGTCGGCCTGCTCGAAGTGCCCGACGGGTCGATCAATGTCATCCCGGGGCGCTGCCGCTTCAGCCTCGATCTGCGCGCGCCCACCGATGGCCAGCGCGACCGCATGGTGGCCGACATCGTCGACGAGATCGAACAAATCTGCATGCGCCGCGGTGTGCGTTGCACGCTCGAAGAAACCTTGACCGCGCCGGCCGCGCCGAGCGACCCCGCGCTGCAAATGCGCTGGGAACTCGCGGTGCGCTCGCTCGGGCTGTCGGTGCATCGGCTGCCGAGCGGCGCCGGGCACGATGCGATGAAACTGCACGAAGCGCTGCCGCAAGCGATGCTCTTCGTGCGCGGCGCCAACGGCGGCATCAGCCACAACCCGCTCGAAGCCATCACCAACCACGACGCGCAATTGTGCGTCGAGGCCATGCAGCATCTGATCGAACAATTTGCCGCGGAACACGCATGACCCCTGAACAAACGCTGGACGCCTGGATCGACGCGCATTTCGACGAAGAAGTGCGCACCTTGCAAGCCTTGGTGCAAGTGCCGACCGACACCCCGCCCGGCAACAACGCACCGCATGCCGAACGCACCGCGCAATTGCTCGCGCAATTCGGCTTCACGGCCGAGCGCCATCCGGTGCCGGCCGAGCGCGTGCAGGCCGCGCAGCGCGTCCTCGAGGCGACCGGCGGTCACGTGCAGCGGCACGTAGGCCCAGTCGAGGCCCATCTCGCGCAGCGCGGCGTTCTGCATCCGCGGCGAGCGCGAATGGGCGACGGGGTCGCCGATCACGCCGAGCAGTCGGGTGGTGCCGCTGATCACGAGTAGGGGTGCTCCTTCTGGTACCGCAGGAACTCCTCGTAGGAGTCCGTGAACCAATGGCGACCCTGGGCGTCGCCCTTGATCGCGTAGTAGTACAGGTAATCGACCTTCGCCGGGTGCGCCGCCGCCTTCATCGACGCGAGACCGGGATTGCAGATCGGCGTCGGCGGGAGCCCGGCGCGCGTATAGGTGTTCCAGGGCGTGTCCTCACGCAGGTCGCGCGTGCGGATGTTGCCGTCATAGCGGCTGTAGAAGCCGGTGAAGCGCGACAGCAGGTTTTCGGTGATCGGCACGTTCAGCGCGCCGCAAACGCGGGCCTCGTCACCGCCGGTGAAATAGCTGCACTCGAGATAGCCGCCGAAATCGCGCGTCGGTGCCCCAGTGTCGGCCGCCACCACGCCGCCCGTGAAGCCGCCGTATTCGGCGCCGACATTCGAATCGCGCACGGTGACCTTGCACAACAGGCTGGTGTCGATCGCGAAGCCCTGGATCGCCGAGGGCGGGCTGGCATTGTTGTTGGCGTTGTCGTTGGCCGGATCGAGATCGTTGTTGAACGCCATGCCGTCCATCTGATAACGGTTGTCGTAGAACTTGGCGCCATTGATGCTGATGTCGGCCGGCGCGATCTCGCCCTGGGTGCCGCTGGCCAACTGCTCGTTCGAGAACTGCACGTTCGGATGGACCTTGAGCAGACTGGTCACATCGCCGTTGCCGGTCGGCAGCGCGTCGATGGCGGCGCGGTCGATGACGGTCGTGCCCAGCGATTCGCGCTTGGCGTTGACACGGATCTGCGGCAAGGCGCTGCCGGCCCCTTCGTTCGTTTGGGCCGCCGGTGGCGGTTCGGCCGACGCTTGCCGGATCGCAAGCGTGTACCCGCGCGCGTGCGCGCGCAGCGCTTCGAGCTTTTGCTTGATCAACGCCGGCTTGTGCTCGCTTTCGTTGATGCGCGCACACGATTCGTTCAAAGGTCTGACCGCGGC
>CAXBRX010000484.1:0-2191 GCA_963977835.1 uncultured Derxia sp. | reverse complement strand
GATGGCTTTGCGTACCCGGCGTGATCATTTCGGGCTCGACGTCGGGGTCGATACCACCCAGATCGTGCCCGCGTCCAAGCTGGTGTCGAGCATCACCGGCTTCGTGGTCCAGCCCAACAAGGCGGTGGTCGGCGCCAACGCGTTCGCGCACGCCTCGGGCATCCACCAGGACGGCGTGCTCAAGGCGCGCGACACCTACGAAATCATGCGCGCCGAAGACGTGGGCTGGTCGGCCAACAAGATCGTGCTGGGCAAGCTGTCGGGCCGCAATGCCTTCAAGCAACGCGTGCAGGAGCTCGGCATTCCGGTCGACAGCGAATCGGAACTCAATGCCGCGTTTTCCAAATTCAAGGATCTCGCCGATCGCAAGAGCGAGATCTATGACGAGGACATCCAGGCTTTGTTCTCGGACGAATCCGTGACCCAGGACGCCGAGCATTACCGCTTCGTCTCGATGGCCCAGAGCAGCGAAACCGGCGAGCGTCCGCGCGCCCGCGTCGTGTTCGCCGCCGGAACGACCGAAATGTCGAGCGAGGCCGAAGGCAACGGCCCGGTCGATGCGTCGATCCGCGCGATCGAAGCCAAAGTGAATTCAGGCGCCGAGATGGTGCTGTATTCGGTCAATGCGATCTCGGGTGGTACCGAGGCGCAAGGTGAAGTGACGGTCCGCCTCACGAAGGCGGGTCGTATCGTGAACGGCGTCGGGACCGATCCGGATATCGTCGCTGCTTCGGCGAAAGCCTATCTCTCGGCGCTCAACAAGCTCCATGAGAAACACGAGAAGGTCAATCCGCAGTTATGACCTGTGCGCGCCGTCCATCCATACCCTGGGGGCGGCGCGTAATTCCATCACATGGGTCGCGAGTTTGGGCCGATGTCGATCGAGCATGCGTGCGAGTTGCGCCTGCCACAGACGCTCGGGCGCGGTCGCGCGGCCGACGGTAGCCAGCAATCGCGCCGCGACGGCCAGATCGTTGAGCCGGCCCAGGCGCGTTTGCAAGGCAGCGAGCGCCAGCGCGTAAGGCAAGGCCTGCTCGGCGCCGTACAAAGGCGTGTAGAAGTCGAAAACGTAGCGTAGGCGTTTGACGTCCAGGCGCAGCCGGTGCAATCCAGCCGCGTCGTCGCCAGCCAGGCCACGTGCGCGCGCCACGGCGCGACGGTGTTCGGCTTCGAGCACGCGCCGCGCGGCGGCGCTGCAGGTCGGCCCTTGGGCATCGGACAATTCGAGCGCCATCGCTTCGATGGCCAGCATGGCCTGCGAGAACCGGCGCGAAACGAGGTGCTTCCAGAGCGCGTCGTGTGCGGCGGCGCGGTGTTTGTGCGCCATGGCGGTCAATGCCGGCATCAGGGCCGCGCGCACCGCATCTTCCCCGGTGGCCGGGCCGGGTTCGTTCAACAAGGCCAGGGTGCTGTCGCAAAACACATCCCAATCGCGCGCCGCGCCCAGAGCATGGGCCAGTGTGCGCAGATGACGATCGAGCTCGTCGAGCCGATGCGGATGATCCAACACGGTGCGATGCGCTTGCAGCAAGGAACGCATGCGGCGCAAAGCCACGCGCGCCAGATGCACGAATTCAGGATCGGCCGCCGGATCGATGGCCGACGGCAGATTGGCGATCAGGCAACGCAGTCCGGCCGTCAGCGCCTGTGCGAGCGCTTGAGCGACCGGTTGGTCGGCCGCAGGTGCGACCGGTGGCATCTTGACCGGCTGCCGATTGCGCCGATCGGCCAATGCATCGCCGCGCGCGGCCTTGCTGTCGAAGCAGGGCACCAGCGCGATGTCGCGGGCGAGTGTCTGCACGAGGCGCAGCAGCGTCCGCGGCTCGCCTTCGAGCAATTCGACCTCGACCTCGCAGATCGGCGCGGTGCGGCGTCCGTGTGCGTCGTCGACGATCACCTCGCCGATGTCGATCGCGAATTCGGCGCGGGTGCCGTCGGCACAGGCGATGGTGCGCAGTTCGCGCGTGAAATCGGTCGCATAGCGCGGTGCCAGGCTGGCGGCCAGCTCGGCATTGCGGAACGGCTTGGTCAGACGCGGGATGTCGGGGTCGATCCCCTCTTCCTCCGCGTAGCCCGACACGATCAGCACGGGCAGCGGCGGCGCCGCCGGGGCCGTTGTTGGACGACCCGGTCTCAAGGCCTTCAGGCCAGTGATAGCCGAGGTCCATGGCGCCGTACCCGCCGGCGTCTT
>CAXBRX010000483.1:0-2216 GCA_963977835.1 uncultured Derxia sp. | reverse complement strand
GCACCTCGGGCTCCAGCGTCAGGCAGCGTGCGATGGCGACACGCTGGCGCTGGCCGCCTGAGAACTCGTGCGGGTACTTGCCGAAGGCGCGGCCGTCCAGGCCGACCTTCTCCAGCAGCGTGCGCGCACGCTGCTCGCGCTCGGCGGTGTCGGCGCCGATGCCGTGGATCGTCATCGGCTCGATCAGCGTCTGCCCGATCGTGAAGCGCGGGTTCAGTGACGCATAGGGGTTCTGGAACACGATCTGGATGCGCCTGCGCATGGCCTGACGCTCGCTATCGGACAGGCGCAGCAGGTCGCGCTCCGTGAAGATTCCGGCCAGGATTCCGTCGTTGCGCAGCACGAGGACCGCGCCGATCAGGCCGAGCAGGCGCATCGACGGCATCAGAAGCTCAGCGTCGCCGAGGCTTTGAGGGTGCGCGGCTCGCCGAGGAAGGCCGTGCCTGTCGTGCCCGTGGTGCCCGACCAGCCGCTGCCGCCGCCCGTGTACAGCGAAGCCCAGTAATGACGGTCGGTCAGGTTGGTCACCATCAGGCGCGTCGTGACGCGATGGCCGGCGAGCGCAAAGCTGTAGCGCGCACCGAGGTCGAGTGTCGTCACACGGTCGGCCTGCAAGGTGTTTTCCAGATTGGCGGCGCGCGTGCCGATGTAATGCGCATCGGTCTCGATGTATGCGCCGGTGAGGCCAGGCACACGGAACTCGGCGAGCAGATTGGCCTGCTGGCGCGGCACGCCGACCGCGAGGTGGCCGCGTGCCGCCGGGTCGTAGGTCGCGGTCATGCGCGGGTCCAACCAGGTGAACGAACCATAGAGCGTCATCCAGGCGGTCGCCTTGCCGCGCGCGGTCAGTTCCACGCCTTTGTTGGTCTGTTCGCCCGCGGGTTTGTAATAGCCGTCGTGGTCGGTATAAGCGAACGGGCGCGTGATGCGAAACACGGCCGCCGTCCAATCGATGTCGGCGTACGTGGCCTTGGTGCCGAGCTCCCACGACCTACTGCGATACGGCGCCAAGGCTTCGCCGGGATTGTTGACGCCCACATTGTTCGGCGCCACATCGCCGGGCTGGGCGCTGTCGGAGTAGGTGAGGTAGGCGTTGGCGTAGGGCACCGGTTTGTACGCCAGGCTCGCCGCATAACTCCAGGTGCCGTCCTTGCTGTAAGTGCTCGTCGTGGCGCCGCTCGCATTCCAGCTATGCGATTCGATCCAGCTGTCGTTCACGGCAAGCAGCGTCGACCATTGCGCGTCGTAGGCCACGGTATCGGCGAGCGTCAGCGATTGCACCGTGGTGCGGCTTGCTTTGTAGCGCGCGCCGGTGCCGCCCCAACCCGGATCGGCATACACGACCGGCGCGGCGAGGCTCGCGTTGCCGAGCGTCAAGGCCGCGCCGCTGCGCAGGCCGGGGATGGTGTAATTGTCGATCGCATAGCCGGTGGT
The DNA here is from genome assembly GCA_963977835.1 of uncultured Derxia sp. GTDB lineage: Bacteria > Pseudomonadota > Gammaproteobacteria > Burkholderiales > Burkholderiaceae_E > CAXBRX01. The sequence goes on along the minus strand of CAXBRX010000483.1, from coordinate 782 downwards.
GCCGAAGGCGAGCGCGTGCGCGACGCTGCCCGTGTGCACACTGCCGTTGAGCCGGAACGCGTTCGACAACACATCCGATTCGCTGCGCGATTGCCGGTAGGTCGTCTTGTAATTGCCGGCGGCATTGGTCAGCGTGTTGGTGATGGCATTGCTGAAGCTGCGCTTGGCCACTTGCTGCTGGATCGCGCCGTCGAAACTCCAGGCTTCGTCGAAGCGATGCGCGAGATGCAGCTCATTCAGCGCGACGGAAGCATCGACGCCGCCAAAAGGCTGGCCGTAACCGGCTTTGGCCGGGTCGGGCGCGGCCGGCAGGCCGGTCGTGTTGCTGTAGACGAAGCCGCCCGCGTAACCGCTTTGATCAAACGCGTAATAGCTCGACAAGAATTCCGCCACCGTGTTCGGCGTGAGCCGATAGTCGAGCGCGATTGCGCCTAAGCGGCGTTTGAGTTCGCTGCCGTCGGCATAGCCTTCGCCGGCCGCATCGAGCAGGTTGATGCGATAACCAAACGCTTGTTGTTCGCCCGCACGGCCGGCCAGATCGGCGCGCAGCATTGCGTTGCCACGGCTGCTGTATTCAATGCCGATTTAATAATTATAATGGGCTCTCGGCTTGGTCATCATCAAATAGTTAAAAAGAATGACTATACGTCTGCAAAAATTATCCATATAGATATAGACCCAAATGAGCTTTCTAGATTATTTAAAAAGGATTTAATTATAAATTCAGAGCTATCAATATTTCTTAATAAAATAATACCTTATATCAGAAAGCAAAAAATACC
>CAXBRX010000482.1:0-2237 GCA_963977835.1 uncultured Derxia sp. | reverse complement strand
TGGCCTCGTTCGCAACGCTCGCGCCGGCGCTCGATTACCTGAGCGAAGCCGACGTCGCGCGCGTGCGCGAGGCCTACCGTTTCTCCGACGAAGCGCATCTGGGCCAGTTCCGCGAAAGCGGCGAGCCTTACATCAGCCATCCGCTCGCGGTCGCCGGCCTGTGCGCGGGTTGGCATCTCGATGTGCAAGCGCTGTCGGCCGCCCTGCTCCACGATGTGATGGAAGACCAGGGCATCACCAAGCAGGAACTCGTCGAGCGCTTCGGGGCCAAGGTCGCCGATCTGGTCGATGGTCTGTCCAAGCTCGACAAGCTCGAATTCCAGAGCGTCGAAGACGCCCAGGCCGAGAATTTCCGCAAGATGTTGCTCGCGATGAGCCGCGATGTGCGGGTCATCCTGATCAAGCTGGCCGACCGGCTGCACAACATGCGCACCCTGGGCGCCGTGCCACCGGCCAAGCGCCGCCGGGTCGCGCGCGAAACCCTCGAGATCTACGCGCCGATCGCCAATCGTCTGGGCCTGAACCAGATGTTCCGCGAGCTGCAAGACCTGAGCTTCGCGAACATCCATCCGATGCGCTACCAGACGCTCAAAAAGGCGGTGCTGGCCGCGCGCGGCAACCGGCGCGAGGTGGTCAATCGCATTCTCGATGCGGTCAAGAACGCCTTGCCCGCGGCCGGCATCGAAGCGCGCGTGATCGGACGCGAAAAGACCTTGTACGGCATCTATCGCAAGATGCGCGACAAGCATCTGTCGTTCTCGCAAGTGCTCGACATCTACGGTTTTCGCGTCATCGTGTCGGCGCAGACCCAGTGCTATCTGGCGCTCGGCGCGCTGCACGCGCTGTACAAGCCGGTGCCGGGAAAAATCAAGGATTACATCGCGGTTCCCAAGATCAACGGCTATCAGTCGCTGCACACCACGCTGATCGGCCCGTTCGGCACCCCGGTCGAATTCCAGATCCGCACCGAAGAAATGAACCACATCGCCGAAAGCGGTGTGGCCGCGCATTGGCTGTACAAGGCCGACGACGCGAGCTTCAACGAATTGCAGCAGCGCACCCATGTCTGGCTGCAATCGCTGATCGAAATGCAGCAACAAACGGGCGATTCGAGCGAGTTTCTCGAACACGTCAAGATCGATCTGTTCCCCGACTCGGTCTATGTCTTCACGCCCAAGTCCAAGATCGTCTCGCTGCCGCGCGGTGCGACGCCGATCGACTTCGCCTACCAGATCCATACCGGCGTGGGCAACGCGGCCATCGGCGCGCGCGTCAACGGCATCACGGTGCCGCTGCGCACCGAGCTGCACAGCGGCGATGTGGTGGAAGTGATCACGGCCCAGCATTCCGCGCCGAGCGCGAGCTGGCTCGCCTTCGTGCGCACCGCCAAGGCGCGTTTCGAGATCCGCCATGCGTTGCGCACCGGCAGCCTGGCCGAATCGATCTCGCTCGGCGAACAATTGCTGCGTCAGGCGCTCAGCACCGGCGGCGCCGACCTCGCCCACCTGACCGACGCCGATTGGGAGCGCCTGTTGCGAGCCATGGGACTGCGCTCGCGCGACGAATTGTTTGCCGACATCGGTCTAGGCCGGCGCATCGCGGCGGTGGTGGCGCGGCGCATCGTCGGTGCCTGGCCGAGCACGGCGCCGAGCGAAGGCCTCGCCATGCCGCATACCGGCGAGGTGCCGAGCGTGGTCATCCGCGGCACCGAAGGCATGGCGGTGCAGCTCAGTTCCTGTTGCTGCCCGATTCCGGGCGACAGCATCGTCGGCTATCTGCGCAAGGGGCACGGCATGATCGTGCACACCACCGATTGCGCCCAGGCCGCGCGCTTGCGCGCCAAAGATCCGGAATGGTGGATCGACGATGTGTCATGGGCCGACGATCTCGGCCCCGCCTTCGATGTGCGTTTGAACCTCGTGGTGCGCAATGAACGCGGCGTGCTCGGCCGGCTCGGCGCCGAAATCGCCGCGAGCGAATCGAACATTTCCAAGCTTTCGACCGAAGAACACCGCGACGAAGGCACGACCGAGTTGCAATGCGTGGTGCAGGTTGCCAACCGCGTGCATCTGGCCAGCGTGATCCGCAATCTGCGCCGCCTGCCCGAAGTCATCCGCGTGACCCGTCCGCGCGGCTGACGCGCCGGTTCAGTCCGCCCGCGGCGGATAACTCACTTCCAGAATTTCGAGCTCTTCGATGCCGGCCGGCGTGCGCAATGCGACGCTGTCGCCTTCGTG
>CAXBRX010000481.1:0-2265 GCA_963977835.1 uncultured Derxia sp. | reverse complement strand
CCGAGCACTTCCATGCCTTCGAGCACGCTGCGTTGTTCACCGCAACGGTAGGTCTCGCCGGTGTCGGCAATGGTGATCGAAAAACTCGCCATCGCGCTCGCCCTCCTCAGATGTTGCGGAACAAAGGACTGCGCACCTGCTGCGCATCGGCGGCCGAGAAAAATTTCTCGGTGTAAATGTCGCGCTCGAACAAACGGCCTTGCATCAGCGTCGTGATGCAGGCTTCGATCATCACGGGCGGTCCGCACAAATACGCCTTGTGGCCGCGAAAATCGTTCGCGAAATGCGCCTTGGCCGCGTCGTGCACAAAACCGCGCAAGCCCTTCCAGTCCGAGTCGGCCGGCTCGTTCGACAAGGCCGGCACATAGGTGAAGCGCGGGTGCTCGCGCGCTAGCGCCTCGAATTCGTCGTGGTAATACAGCTCGTCGCGCGTGCGGGCGCCGTACACGAGCGTGATCGGCAAGGCCGAGTCCTGCGCGAGTTCATCGAGGATCATCGCGCGCGGACTCGACAGACCCGAGCCGCCGGCCAGGAAGAGCATCGGCGTCTGCGCCGACTTGCGCACGAAGAAGCGCCCGTAAGGGCCTGAGAAGCGCACCTCGTCGCCCACGCGCAATTCATGGTGCACCCAGCTCGTCGCTTTGCCGCCCGGCACCAGCCGGATGTTGAGTTCGATCTCGCGCGAGGCCGCCGGCGGACTCGCAAGCGAGAACGCGCGCGAACCCTCTTCGCCAGGCAGATTCAGATTGATGTATTGCCCGGCCTGAAAACGCAGATGCGCATCGCCCGCAAGCGCGATCCAGACGCCTTTGATGGTCGGCGTCAGATTCTCGATGCGCGTGACACGGCCCGCGTAATCGTGCACCGGCAGGTTCTGCGCATCGGGGTCTTCGTCGATCTCGGCTTCGATGACCGCATCGTCTTCGAGCCGCGCGACGCAGGCCAGGCATTTGCCTTCTTCGCGCTCATAGTCCATCAAGGCGAAGTTGGACGCTTCGCCATGATCGACCTGGCCATCGAGCACTTGCACCTTGCAGGTGGCGCACAAGCCATGGCAGCACGCATGCGGCAAATAAATGCCCCGGCGCAGGCAGGCATCGAGGATGGTCTGCCCATCCTCGACCTCGATGGTCTGGCCCAAAGGCTCGATCGTGAGTTGATGGCTCATGGTGCTCGCCCGTCGCTCAGCTCGCCGAGCCTTTGATGCCGTTCAAGCCCGGCGTGCGAAACCGCAGCGCGTCCTTGTGCCCGATGCCGTTCTCGGCCAATGACCGATCGAACACCGGCGTGAACGGCTGGCCCGACTTGAGCCATTGCGCCTTCGTCCAATCGATCTGCGCAAACTCGGGATGCGCGCCGAAGGCCGGCGGCATCACCTTCTCGACCAGATCGCGAAACGGCATCGCGGGCGGCAGCGGAAAACAGAACGGCGCGCAAAAGAACAAGTGCTGGTCCCAACCGACATAGACCAACTGGTTGCCGTGGAACTTGTCGACGCTGTCCTTGATCTCGACCGGGTACTCCTTGATTGCTACGACCGACATGTCCGTCTCCTCAGTTCTGCGTGGCCATCTGGCGCCAGGCGGCAAAGTTCTTCTGATCTTCCGAGCCCTCGAAGTCGAGGTTGTCGCGCCCGAAATTGAGGTGGTAGTACTTGAGCACTTCGGCCAGCGGCTCGAACCCGGGCTTGGTCGGATCGGTGCCTTCGGGGAAGCAATTGCCCTGGTAGATCTGATGCACGGGCAGCCATGACTGCACATACTTCTCGGGCTCGTGATCGAAGATGTTCTTGCAATGGTCCGAGCAGAAATGGAACTTGTTGCCGAAGTAATTCGACTCGCGGTAGCAGATCTGCGTCGGATCGTCGGGCTCGGTGAACAGCATCGGGATCTGGCAGACCTGGCACAGCATCGGCAGCGTGGTGTTGTAGAAGCGCTTGCCTTGCTTGGCTTCTTCGGCCCAATGCTCGAAGCGCGGCCGGTAGTACTTGTCGAAGGTGTTCGGATACTTGGCCGAGAGCCAATCCATTTCATCGGGCTTGGGCATCCAGGTATGGAAGTCGGCCGCGGCGCCGTATTGATAGAACGTGGCCCAGGCCTGATGCGAGATGTGTTCCTTGTCGACGGTGGCCTGCTTGACGCATTCGGGCACCTTGATGCCGTAGCGCGCCAGGTCGGTGAACAGCGCGGTGCCGTTCTGTTCGAAATAAATCTCCCAGGCTTCCTTCCAGCTCATCACGCGCTTGGGCAGCATGTAGTCCATCAT
>CAXBRX010000480.1:0-2276 GCA_963977835.1 uncultured Derxia sp. | reverse complement strand
ATCGCAAGCGAATCCCAGACATGCAGATCGCCGTCGATCAGGCAGGGCACCCGTCCCGAGGGCGAAAGCGCCTTGATGCGCGCGGCGGTGTCAGGCTCGGCCAGGCGGATCAGGATTTCTTCATGCGCGATATCGAGCGCGCGCATCAACACGGCCGGGCGCATCGACCACGAAGAATAGTTTTTGTCGGCAATGACGAGCTTGAGCATGGCGTCCTCGAAGATGGGCAGTGACTGCACTGTCGGGCATGGCCGCGTCCGGCGTCAACCGCACAAAATGCATGCGGTGCATGCGCTGGTCACACGCGCCGCGGGGCGCGCGCCGCCGGTCTGCTCAGCGCCGCGCCCGCGCGCGAAACGCATCGAAATGCGTGCGCGGATGACCGTGCCGCACGTAATACACGGCTTGTTGTTCGAGCGGCGTCAGGTTTGCAATGCCGAGTTCGGGCGCAATCTGCCAGCCCTCGGGCGCCACATTGTCGACGCGCAGAGAATCGAGATTGTCGACCGACAACAGCGGCTCGCCGGGCATGCGTTCGAGCAACCAGGCCTGCAGGCGCGCGAGCACATCGGGCAGACCGACGACCCAGCGCGGATGGCCGCTGGCCGCCGCCGCGATGCGCACGATCTCGCGCAAGGTGTAGACCTGCGGGCCGCACAAGGTATAGGTCTGGCCGAAGGTGGCCGGATTGCCGAGCGCTTGCACGAAGGCCATTGCAACGTCTTCGACGAACACCGGCTGCATGCGCACATTGGCGCCGCCGATCGGCAGCACCGGCAGCCATTGCGCCAGGCGCGCGAACATGTTGAGGAAGTTGTCATCGGGGCCGAACACCACCGACGGCCGAAACACCGTGGTGGCGATGCCGGGCAGGCTGCGCGCGGCGGCTTCGCCATCGGCCTTGCTGCGCAGATACATCGACGGCCCTTGCGGCGACGCGCCGAGCGCGCTCATGTGCAACAAGCGCCCGGGGCGTGCGCCGCCCATGCCGGCCTCGTCCATCGCATGCACCAGATTGCGCGGCAAGTCGACATGCGCGCGCGCGAATTCGGGGCCGTACGGGTCACCGCGATGCGAATGCAGCACGCCGACCAGATTGACGACCGCGTCGCAGCGCGCAACCAGCGGCGCGAGCACGGAGTAGTCGTGCACATCGGCCTCGACGACTTCGCAGGTCGGGAACAGGAACAAGCGGTTGGCGCGCGCGCGGCGGCGCGTGGGCACCACGACCTGATGGCCGCGCGCGACAAGATACGAAACGATGGTGCGGCCGATGAAACCTGAGCCGCCAACAACGAGAACTCGGGGAAACTCCATGGCGATCGTCGGTCTACGAAAGGTGGAGGGAGCAGCGTCTTGCTACGCGCTCATGGCATGTCGGTGGTTGGCCCCGCCGCTTTCGGTGCGATCAAACCCAAACGCGCTTTCAGCGACTGCGGCCGTCCTTCGAACAGCGCCGCATAGTACACCGCGTTGGTGAGCACTTTCTTGACATAGTCCCGCGTCTCGGTGAACGGGATCGATTCCGCGAAGATCGCGCCTTCGACCGGACGTTCGAGCGCGGCGCGCCATTGACGCGAACGCCCCGGGCCGGCGTTGTACGCGGCCGACGCGAGCACCAGCGAACCATCGAGGTCGTCGTACACCATCTTGAGGTAATGCGTGCCGAGCATGATGTTGGTGGCGATGTCGTCATCGACCCCCGGCTTGTAATCGGCCAGACCGATGCGGCGCGCGACCCAGCGTGCGGTCGTCGGCATCACTTGCATGAGGCCTTGCGCCCCCACGCCCGAGCGCGCTTTGGGCGAGAACCGCGATTCCTGCCGCACCAGGCCATAGACCCAGGCGCGATCGAGGCCGGTGTCGGCCGTCTGTTTGGCAAACACCTCGTCGTAAGGCGCCAGATAGCGCAAGGAAAAATCATGTTCGACGCGGGTGCGCTCGGCGGTGTTGATCACGCGGTCGTAGACATTCTGGCTACGCGCAAACTCGGCCACCGCGAGCAATTGCCGGTCGTTCATGCCGCGCAATTGCCAATTCCATTCGCGGTTGCCTTCAAAGCGCAGATCGAGCGCGTAAAACCGCAAAGCGCGCTGCAAGCCAGGGTTGTTGCTGGCGCGCGCGATTTCATCGGCGCTGGCCGGCACATAGGCTCGGGTGCCGGGCTCATCGTTGGTGCCGCCGGGGAACTCGGCGCTGTTGGAGCCAAGCATGAACGGCACCGGCGCTTCCTTGCCTTGGCGGAAGGTGTCCCACATGTCCGCGGCGATGGTCTT
>CAXBRX010000479.1:0-2291 GCA_963977835.1 uncultured Derxia sp. | reverse complement strand
TGCACGACCGGCCGGCCGTGCTGGCGTCGCCTTGGCCGGCGCAGCCGCAATGACCTCGGGGGCCGGCGCTACCGCACTTGCTGGCACGCTCGGCATCGGCATCTCGGCCACCGGAGCAGCCGTCGGCGGATCGATCAGCATCACGAAGTCGCGCGTGATCGCGCCATCGCACCCGACATCGAGCGTCACGCGCGCGATCGGCTCGTTGATGGCCGCTCGCGTGCTCAATACCAGCACCGTGGCACCGCTGACCGTGCGTTCGACACCGACCACGACGCCGGGCACATTGGGAACACCGTCATCCGCGCCTTGCGCGAGAACGCGCACACAGCTGCGATCGAGGGTTTCTCCGCCTTCGAGGCGCACCGGAACGATCGCTCGCAAGGGTTCACCCAGATGCGAGCGCAGGTTCAGATTGCCGATACCGAGCGCCTGAGCAGACGGCGCAATGCCCGACAAGGCCAGCGCGATGGAAAGTGCGATTGTGGTCGGGTTCAGGCGCGGCATGAGGGTTGAAGGATAGTGCCTTGGTCGAGACGATCGAGAAATCGAATGCATTGCACTGTCAGGCCGGCAGCCGGGGCGTCGAAACCACCGCAGCGGCGAAATGAAAGCCTGCACGAGTGTTCTGCATCTGTATTCGGGAATTGTCCTAGTAATGAAGGCGTCAGCCAATCTTAAACGATCCGGCTCGTTGTTCACACAGGGGAACCCGCAAAACCGCACGTTTTTCGTCGGCTCGACGCCGCTCGGCGGCGCGTAGGGATGCCGCACCACGCCCGGTCGATTTCGATTATTTTGCGGGCTTTCGCCGACCTTCATGCGCGAGGATTCATCCATGATCGATCTCTACACCTGGGGTACGCCCAATGGCCACAAGGTGCATCTGATGCTCGAGGAATGCGGGCTCGACTATCGCGTACACCCGGTCAACATCGGTGCCGGCGAGCAATTCGACCCGGCATTTCTTGCCATCAGCCCCAACAACAAGATCCCTGCCCTCGTCGATTCCGACGGGCCTGACGGCCAACCGATCAGCCTGTTCGAATCGGGCGCCATCCTGCTTTACCTCGCCAGCAAGACCGGCAAACTCCTGCCCGCCGACGTGCGCGGGCGCTACGAAGTGCTGCAATGGCTGATGTGGCAGATGGGCGGTTTCGGCCCCATGCTCGGCCAATGCCATCACTTCCGGCTTTACGCACCCGAACCGATTCCTTACGCCATCGATCGCTACACCAACGAAACCCGGCGCTTGTACGGCGTGCTCGACCGCCAACTCGAAGGGCGCGACTGGGTGGCAGGCGGCGAATACTCGATCGCCGACATCGCGATCTGGCCCTGGACACGCTCGTGGAAGAACCAGGGCATCGAATTGTCCGACTTCCCGAACGTGGCGCGCTGGCATGAAGCGATCGCGCAGCGTCCGGCGGTCCAACGCGGCCTCGACGTCCTGGCGGCCGCGCGCAAGCCCCTGACCGATGCCAAGAGTCGCGAAGTTTTGTTCGGCGCAACGCAGTACGCCAAGCGCTGATCCATGTGCGGGCGCTATACGCTCACGGTTGGGGCCGAAGAGATCATCGATCATTTCGGTGCGCTCTCGCGTTACGCTGATCTGGCCGCCCATCTGCCGCGCTACAACGTGGCGCCCGGACAAACCATGCCGATCGTGCGCGCCGGGACGACGGCGCCCGAGCTCGTGGCCGCGCATTGGGGCCTGATTCCGTTCTGGGCCAAGGAAGCGGCGATCGGCGCGCATCTGTTCAATGCGCGCGCCGATACGGTGGCGGTGAAACCGGCGTTCAAGGCGGCTTTCAAACGCCGCCGTTGCCTCATTCCGGCTGATGGTTTTTATGAATGGAAGACCGAAGGCCCGGCGCGCGGGCCCAAACAGGCCTATCGCTTCGTCTTGAAAGAAGGCGGGCTGTTTGCGTTTGCAGGCATCTGGGAGCGTTGGGCCAACCCCGACGGCCAAGCCGTGGAAAGCTACGCGATCATCACCACGGCTGCCAATGCCACGCTCAAACCGATACACGAACGCATGCCCGTCATCGTGCCGCGCGAGCATTACACGCGCTGGCTAGGCATGAAGCGCGACCCCGCGTTCGCGCTGACGCTGATCGAGCCGGTGCCCAACGGGGTGTTGCGCGCAGTGCCGGTCGGCAACATCGTCAACAACGCCACCCACGACGCGCCCGAGTGCATCGCGCCGATCGAGTTGCCCGCGATGCGTTGATCGCACCGGGCTCAGAAGTCGAATTCGTCGTCGATCTCTGGGCGGCCACAGGTCGACT
>CAXBRX010000478.1:0-2294 GCA_963977835.1 uncultured Derxia sp. | reverse complement strand
GTGACCTTTTCGATGGCGATATTGGGCTTGCCGGTCACATCGCCGAGTTCGGCCACACCAAGGTCGACGATCAGATCGATCGCACCCGACAACAGCGCCGTCTTGGCGGCCGCGCCGTCAGGGATCACCATGAAGCGCACGCGCGCGACCTCGGCCTTCTTGCCACCGGTATAGCCGTCCATCGGCTCGGTGCGCGCGGCGTACTGGTCGAAGCGTTGCAGCTCGATGTATTGCCCGCGTTTCCACTCGCCAAACTTGAAAGGACCAGTGCCGACCGGTGCGATCCATTTGCCGTCTGGGCCGATCGAACTCGGATGAAGGATTCCGCCCCCACCGCAATCGGGGCGCGCCATGTTCGCCAGGAACAGGGCCGAAGGCTTGTCGAGCTTGAACACGACCGGCCTCGGATCGATCGCCTCGACGCTCAGGATTTTCGCGATGCCATGACCATCGAAGTCGGGCAGGCAGCGCCATTGGGTGGCCGGCGTGAGATAACGCTTCCAGGTCCAGACCACCTCGGCGGAAGTCAGCGTCGCACCGTTATGAAAGTGCACCCCGTCGCGCAGGCGAAAGGTGTAGGTCTTGCCGTCTTTCGATTGCGTGACCTTGTCGGCGAGCAAAGGCCCGATGCTGGTGTCTTCGCGCAGTGCGACCAGTCCTTCGACCATGTGCATGACGACCGCATCGGTGTTGCCGTCGCGATTGACCCCGGGGTCAGTGGACCGGATGTCGGCGTTGAGCTGCACGCGCAGTACCGTGTCGGTCGCGGCGTGGGCAGCGCCTGCGAACGCGCCTGCGAGCATCCAGCAAGCCAGCAAATGCATGGCGCGCAGCGCTTGGATAAGGTGTGCGTACATCATTGACCCTCCCAAGGCACCGGGGTGTGGGGGGGGACGAATTCGCTCTCCAGCCGGTAGCTTTCGAAGCTGCGATTCAAGCCCGGCAGCATCGCGACTTCCATGAGCCCCAGCGCGGGCTCCATGACGATCATCGCGACCGTCGCGCTCAGGTTGCTCGCATGCGTGACGCGCGGCGGACGGCAGACCGACCACGGCGACGCAAAATCGTCGAACAAGGCGCCCTTCAGATGGGCGGCGCTCAGTTGGCCGGTGTGCGGCGTGAGCAGTTCACGCACGCGCAAATCGCGAAACAGGCTGTCGGGCGTGCTCGCGATACCGGTGTCGGTCAACCGGGCGAGCGCCGCGGGGCTTTGCCAATGATTGGCATGCACGATCAGCCCGTCTTGCGCATGCACGACGAAAGCTGCATTGGGTGCGCATTCGAAATCGAGCCCGATGCCTTGGGCATGGCTGAGCATGATGTTGTTCGACGCCGATTTGCGGGTCGCCTGCACGGCCCGGATCGCAAGCGCAAAATGCTGTTGCTCCAGCACCTTGCGCCGGATCAGCGCGAGCGGCACACCCAACTCGACGTAATCGCGCTCGCATTCGAGGTAGTTCGCGGTGATGGCGATGCCCGCCGCATTGAAGCCGCAGCGCGCGAGTGCGCCGGCTTCGGTGAAAGTGAGCAAGTCCGGGCCGTCGTCGCGCCGAACCTTGAGCACCACCGTGGTCTCGGCGCATTGCGCCTTCCAGTCCCAGTTTTGCGCATGCAGGAGCCGGCCTTGTGCGCAGGCCGAGGGCAGTGCAATCACGCCGGTACAACCGTCAGGATCGTCATCGAAGGTATCGTCGAGATGGGCGCGGCGGCGCGCGATCTGCAAAATCTCGGTGCGGGCATTGAGCAGCACGATGGCTGCAAATTCGATGCCCGCGCCTTCGGCGATGCCTTGCATTTCTTCGACATAGGCAGCATCGAAGCCGCGGATGATGGGGAGGTATTCGTCCACTGCGGCGCGCACCTCGGGCCAATCGAAGTCGGCGCGGCGAAGTTGTTCTATATAATGATCTGCACCACGATGGATACGCTGCTTTGCTTGCTCGCCATACTGGCGTCCTCGCTGAAGCGGCGGTCCGTTAACCTCGATGAAAGGGGAAATTGCGATCATCGGTTTGTTTTCTTCAATGTTCGTGATGTATTGCAAGTTACCAAATTAGTGCACTTTGTGGCGACATAAAACACATAGAGCAAACCCTATGCCTAAGTTCAAAGCGGTTTTTTTCGGGTCGGGTGCACGCTGATGGGGCGCATGCGAAAACCTCCGGGTGCTGCGGCACCCGATCAGAGCGCGCCCAGCGTGCGTGCCACCTTGTCGTTCGAAGGGGCTTCACCTTTGCGGCGCGCATTGGTGGGGCGGATCGTCGAATGGGCGCGCACCCAGAAGTTGCAGGAGG
>CAXBRX010000477.1:0-2309 GCA_963977835.1 uncultured Derxia sp. | reverse complement strand
TGGCATCGGCCGTGAACACGCGATGCACGAGCGCGTGATACGCCGGCATGTCGGCCACCTGCAGCACCAACACAAAGTCGGGCCCCGGCGAGACGCGGTAGCACTGCTGCACCGCCGGCTCGCTCGACACGCGACGCTCGAACTCGGCCATGCGCTCGGCGGCCTGGTTGTCGAGCGTGATCTCGACGATGGCGGTAAGCCCAGCCTCGGCCAGCGCGGCCGACACCACCGCGATCTGGCGTTCGATGACGCCGGCCTCCACCAAACGCTTCACGCGCCGTAAACACGTAGGCGCAGACAAATGCGCGCGCTCGGCCAAGGTCTGATTGGTCTGGGAACTGTCGTCCTGCAACAGGTTGAGCAGGCGGCGATCGATGGCGTCCAGGGGAATGGCGGGTTCGGCCATGCAATCCTCTTTCAATAGCTAGCGGTTGATTTTCATTTTCTTCCGAATCAACGCCTTGACGCAATTCTCATTCATTTCGTGATCGATTTCGCAATCTCATTTCGATCACTTCCCCCTACCATGCGCCGCAGACCCCAACAGGAGAATTCGCATGTGCGGCATCGTCGGTGCAGTGGCTCAACGCAACATCGTCCCCATCCTGATCGAAGGATTGCGCCGGCTGGAATACCGCGGCTATGACTCCTGCGGGGTGGCCGTGCATGCCGACGGCGAACTCAAGCGCGCGCGCAGCGTCTCGCGCGTGGCCGAGCTCGACGCCCAGACCCACGAACTGGCGGCCTTCACCGGCATCGCCCACACGCGCTGGGCGACCCATGGCGCGCCGACCACGGCCAACGCCCATCCGCATTTTTCGGGCGGCCCGAACGGCAGCGCCGAGCACGGCCGCATCGCGCTCGTGCACAACGGCATCATCGAAAACCACGACGAATTGCGCGCCCGCCTCAAGGCCTCGGGCTACCGCTTCGAAAGCCAGACCGACACCGAAGTCATCGCCCACCTGATCGACCATTGCTACCAGGGCGATTTGTTTGCCGCGGTGCAGACCGCGGTGCGCGAATTGCGCGGCGCCTATGCCATCGCAGTGTTCAGCCGCGAAGAACCGCACCGCGTGGTGGGCGCGCGCGAAGGCTCGCCGCTGGTGGTGGGCGTGGGCAAGGGCGAGAACTTCCTCGCCTCCGACGCGCTCGCGCTGGCCGGCACGACCGACCAGATCATCTACCTCGAAGACGGCGACGTGGTCGACCTGCAATTGGGCAAGACCTGGATCGTCGATCGCGCAGGCAAGCCGGCCGACCGCCCGGTGCGCACCGTGGCCGCGCACAGCGCCGCGGTGGAACTGGGGCCGTACCGGCATTTCATGCAAAAGGAAATCTTCGAACAGCCGCGCGCGATTGCCGACACCCTGGAAGGCATCGAAGGCATCACGCCCGAACAGTTTGGCGATGGTGCTTACAGCGCGTTCAAAGCCATCGACAGCGTGCTCATTCTGGCCTGTGGCACCAGCTACTACAGCGGGTGTGCCGCCAAGTATTGGCTCGAGGGCATGGCCAAAATTCCGACGCAAGTGGAGGTGGCCAGCGAGTATCGCTACCGCGACTCGGTGCCCAACCCGCGTACGCTGGTCATCACCATTTCGCAGTCGGGGGAGACCGCCGATACACTGGCGGCGCTGCAGCACGCCAAGGCCATCGGCATGCAGTACGCGCTATCCATTTGCAACGTGCCCGAGTCGGCGCTGGTGCGCGCCTCGGAGCTACGCTTCCTCACCCGCGCCGGCCCGGAGATCGGCGTCGCCTCCACCAAGGCTTTCACGACGCAGCTGGCGGCGCTGGCCCTCCTGACCATGGTGGCCGCCAAGCTGCGTGGAAGATTGCCGCGAGAGCGCGAGGACGAGCTGCTGCACGCCCTGGAACGCGAGACGCGCCAGCTGGCCGAGGCGGTCGCCGCCCAGCGCGTGGCGCGCGACCAGGTCACCGCCTTTCACATCCGCCAGCTCGTCTCCCTGAAGGACCCGGAGGTGGATCGCCGACTCGCCGCCACGTGGGGCCGCGTGACGCCGACTGCCGCAGAAAAGCAGGCCCAGATTGCCCGCCTCGAGCGCGTGTTCGACGAAGCGCCGCTCGAAGCGCTCGCGGCTGCCATCCTTCTTCACCACCATGTACGGGATCTCGTCGATCCGCTCGTAACTGGTGAACCGACGCCCGCAGGCAAGGCACTCACGCCGGCGGCGAATCACCTCGCCCTCCTTGCTCTCGCGTGAGTCGACGACCGGAGCGCCCAGATTCGCGCAGTACGGACACTTCATCGTCGTCCCTCGTGTGCTCTGCTTGGACGCTGCCGG
>CAXBRX010000476.1:0-2319 GCA_963977835.1 uncultured Derxia sp. | reverse complement strand
CGTTGTAAAAATGCCGGCCCAAGCCTTCCCAGAACGGCGATTGGCCGGTGGTGTCTTGCAACCCCGGCAATTCGACGATCAATTGCGACGAATACAACTCGCGTTCGCGCGCGATGAGCAACAACGCCGCTTGCACCAGCCGGCGCAAGACATCGGCTTGTTCGGCCAAGGTCAGTGCCGCGGTGTCGCAGGCCAGATCGGCGAGTTCACTCGCGCCGGTATGGTCGTTGCCGAGCAGCAGGGTGTGCTGGCGATGGAACAGTTTGAGTGCGCTCGCCGCATGCACGACGCAGCCGACGTGATACCAATGGCGCAGGCGATCGAGCCCGATCGCGCGGCGCAAGCGCAGGCAGGCGACCGGCACGGCGTCGCACGATGCCGGTGTGTTCGGGTCGAGCAGCTCGGCGCCATCGGCACCCGGCATTCCTTGGGCGAGCAACCAATGTTCGCCGGCCTCGTCGCCGGGTAGATCGAGCGCGGCACCGGGCGGCAGCCAATCGGCGAGCCGGCCCAGATCGGCGGCGCGCACGGCACGTACATGCCAGGGCTTCATGCCGGACCTCCAGACGACAAAGGCGCTTCCATCCAGCCGCCGCCATCGAGGCGCGCGGCACCGAGCACGGCGCCGTCTTCGATGCCCAGGGCTTGCGCGGTCTTGGCGTCGAGCGCGCAGTTGGGCGCCGTTTCCTCGTCGCGCAATGCCAGCGGCAGCAAGGTGGCGCGGAAGTTCTCGCGCGCACGGTTGGCGATCAGATGCCACTCGCCCGGAGCGGCCTTCGCGCCCACGCGCGCACGCACACCGCGCGCACGGCTCACGCTTTTGAGCATGGGCACGCGTCCTTCGGCGGTCGGACCGCCATCGAAGATGTTGATGTAGGTATCGCCATCGAAGCCTTCGTCGAGCAGGATGGAAAACGGCAATTCGGCGACCGGATGCAATTGGCCCAGCGCCCATTGCGCTTCTTCGGGCAGCAGGGGCACATAGATCGGCGATTGCGGCATCAGTTCGGCGATGTAGGCCTTGCTATGCCCGCTCGTCACCTGCTCGGCGCTCGGATAGTCCATGTCGAAGAAGCGGCGCCCGACCGCGTCCCAGAACGGGCAACGGCCGCTGTCGTCGGCGAGGCCCGGGTTCTCGGCTGCGATGCGATCGGAAAACCGCTCGGGAAATTGCGCGATGAACATCAAACGCCCGCGCGACAACAATTGCGGCGCGATCGTGCGTTCGTAGGCCGGATCGATATGAAAACCGGTCAGCAAGGTCACGCCGGTAAGGTCATGGCACAGATGCAAGGTGTGGATGCGGTTGCGCGCGCCGAGCGCCGCACTGACCTGCACCACGAATTCATTGCGGTAGCTGTAGAACCGGTCGTGAAAGCCGGCGCTCGCGGCGATGCCGGCGGTGCCGATCAATTCGCCGCCGCGTGCGCGGTCTTCGAGCACGAACAGATAGGTTTCCTCGCCGCTCGCATCGTCGTCGCTCGCAAAGGCCTTGGCCGAGCGTTCGAGCTTGTCGGCGAGCGCATCGCGATCGGCCGGCAACGAGGTGATGCCGATGGCGCTGGCCGAGGCCAGACATTCGAGGGCCGGCAAATCGGCCGGGCACGAAGGCCGCAACAAATAGCGGCCGGCGTCTGCGGGCACGCGGCTCATTGGACGGCCCTTTGCGCTGCGCGTAGTGGGATGCACCGTTCGGGGTGGCCGTGCGGTCTCATGCGTCCTCCTGTGCTGGGGATGCGGGACCGGGCACCGAGGTCTGGCGCCAGGCCGCCGCGCGTTGACTGCGCTCGTCGCGCGGCGTGTGGCCGAAACGAGCGCGATACGCATTGGAAAAATGCGGCCCCGATGCGAAGCCGCAAGAAAGACCGATCTGCAGGATCGAATGGCTGGTCTGGCGCAGCATGCGGCGCGCGCGCTCGAGGCGCAGTTCGAGATACCAGCGCGACGGCAGCGCATCGAGATGCTGTTTGAACAAGCGTTCGAGCTGGCGGCGCGAAACACCGACCAGCCGCGCGATGTCTTCGGTCGGCAAAGGCTCGCCGAGATTGGCTTCCATCAGCGAGACGGCTTCAGCGAGTTTGGCCGACCCGCCGCCGAGCCGATGCGCGATCGGCACGCGCTGGCGTTCTTCGCGGCCGCGCGCACGTTCGAGGCCGAGCGCCGGCACCAGTTCCTGCGCGACCCGCTCGCCATGCCGTTGCCCGAGCCAGGCGATCATCATGTCCTGGCTTGCATGATGGGCGGCGCAACTCAGACGCGCCCGGTCGATTTCATAGACCTGCTGCGAGACGACCACATCGACATGGCGTTCGGCCATCA
>CAXBRX010000475.1:0-2335 GCA_963977835.1 uncultured Derxia sp. | reverse complement strand
GGACGCACCGGCTCGACACCCGCGTCGAGCGTGATGAAAGCCTTGCCGCCGCGCTGGCGCGAGACCATGTCGCCGACTTTGGCGCTGAAACCCAGGCCCGCGGTGGTCGCGAGCATCAAGGTTTCATCGAGCGGCCCGGCATGGAAATGCACGACGCGCGAACCCGGATCGAGCTCGATGAAGCTCGTCACCGGCTGGCCATCGCCGCGCCCGCCGGGCAAGGACGCCACCGGCACCGAATACACACGGCCATTGCTGCCGAAGGCCAGCAGGATGTCGACACTGCGGCATTCGTACAGGCCGTACAGATCGTCGCCGGCCTTGAAACTGAATTGCGGCGCATCGGTCGCACCCGCCGCCGCGCGTTCGCGCAACAGATGGCCTTTTTGCGTGCGCAGCCAACCCTTTTCCGAGACGATGACGGTCACGGGTTCATCGACCACCTTTACTTCCACCACCGCGCGCTTTTCGGCGTGGATGAGCGTGCGACGGTCGTCGCCGTATTGCTTGGCGTCGGCTTCGATTTCCTTGACCACCTGTTTTTTCATCGACACCGGATTGCCGAGCAATTCTTCGTAGCCCGCATGCTCGTCGCGGCGCTCGCGCAATTCCTTTTCGATCTTGAGCCCTTCGAGCCGAGCGAGCTGGCGCAGACGGATGTCGAGGATGTCGTCGGCCTGGATCTCGCTGAGTTTGAAGGCGGCGATCAAGGCCGGCTTGGGCTCGTCGGATTCGCGGATGATGCGGATGACCTTCTCGATGTTCAGGAAGGCGATCAGGCGGCCTTCGAGCACATGGATGCGTTCATTGACCTTGTCGAGCCGGTGCTGGGTCCGGCGACGCACCACGTCGAAACGGAAGGCCGCCCATTCGTGCACGATCTCGGCCAGGTTCTTCTGACGCGGACGGCCGTCGCGGCCGATCATCACCAGGTTGACCGACGCGCTCGATTCGAGCGAGGTATGCGCAAGCAAGGTGTTGGTGAATTCGTCTTGCGCGATGTTCTTGCTCTTGGGCTCGAACACCAGGCGCACCGGCGCGTCCTTGCCCGATTCGTCGCGCGTCTTGTCGAGCAGCGCCAGCATTTGCGTCTTGAGTTGCTGCTGCTCGGGCGTGAGCGACTTCTTGCCGAGCTTGACCTTCGGATTGGTCAATTCTTCGATTTCTTCGAGCACCTTCTGGCTCGACACGCCGGGCGGCAATTCATGCACCACCAATTGCCATTGCCCGCGCGCCAGGTCTTCGATGCGCCAGCGCGCGCGCACCTTGAGGCTGCCGCGCCCGCTCGCATACACCTCGCGGATGTCTTCGGGCGTCGAGATGATCTGCCCGCCACCCGGAAAATCGGGCCCCGGCACATGATCGAGCAAGGCATCGACGCCGAGCGCGGGCGCCATCTGTGTAGCATCATCGGCTTCTATCACCGGCGTGCCGCGCGTCGCCTTGATCATCGCGACTGCCGCTGCCGCAACCTCACGCAGATTGTGCGCAGGAATTTCGGTCGCCAACCCGACTGCGATGCCCGAGGCGCCATTGAGCAGCACCATCGGCAGGCGCGCCGGCAGCAAGCTCGGCTCGGCGCTGGTGCCGTCGTAATTGGGCAGCATGTCGACGGTGTTCTCGTCGAGCTCGTCGAGCAACAGCTTGGCGATCGGCGTCAGGCGCGCTTCGGTGTAGCGCATGGCCGCCGCACCATCGCCATCGCGCGAGCCGAAATTGCCTTGCCCGTCGATGAGCGGATAGCGCAAGGAAAAATCCTGCGCCATGCGCACCAGCGCGTCATAGACCGAGCTATCACCGTGCGGATGCAGTTTGCCGAGCACATCGCCGACCACCGCAGCGCTCTTGCGCGGCTTGGCGTTGTCCATCAGGCCCATTTCGCGCATCGCATACAAAATGCGCCGCTGCACCGGCTTTTGGCCATCGGCCACATCGGGCAGCGCACGGCCCTTGACCACGCTCACCGCGTAATCGAGGTAGGCGCGTTCGGCATAGCGCGCGAGCGTGATGCGCTCGTGCGCATCCTCGGGAGTCATCAGATCGAGTTGGTCGTTCATCGTGTTGCGGTGTTGCTCAGAAAAAGAAACGCGCCTCAGACCGGCGCGCGCGTACGCATGGCGCGGGCGAGCAAGGCGCGCACATGCGCCAGCAACTCGCTCGCTTCATACGGCTTGCCCAGATATTCATCGACACCGATCGCGCGCGCGGTCGCGCGATGCGGTTCGTCGACATAGCTTGAAATGATGATGATCGGCACATGGCGCAATTGCCGGCTCGCGCGCACCGCACGCGAGAATTCAAACCCGTCCATGCGCGGCATTTCGATGTCGACCAG
>CAXBRX010000474.1:0-2342 GCA_963977835.1 uncultured Derxia sp. | reverse complement strand
TCGGCCGCGAGGATGCGATCGATGATCGTGCGCAGATCGGTGCGCTCGCGCAGGGCCGGCAGTTTCACCACCAGGCCATTGAGGCGGTAGTACAGGTCTTCGCGGAACTGGCCTTGCGCCACCAGCTCACGCAGGTTGCGGTGCGTGGCGCAAATGACCATCACATTGACGGGAATGCTCTGATGCCCGCCGAGCGGCGTGACCACGCGTTCTTGCAGCACGCGCAAGAGGCGCGCTTGCAAGGCGAGCGGCATGTCGCCGATCTCGTCGAGGAACAAGGTGCCGCCGTTGGCCGCGAGGATCTTGCCGGGCTGGCCGCGTTTGCGTGCGCCGGTGAAAGCGCCGTCGACATAGCCGAACAATTCGGACTCGATCAGGGTGTCGGGAATCGAAGCGCAATTCACCGCCACCAAGGGCGCGTGCGCACGCGCCGAGTCCTGATGGATCGCACGAGCGAGCAACTCTTTGCCGGTACCGGTTTCGCCCACGATCATGATCGGGATGTCGCGGTCGATGACTTTGCGCAGCTTGGCAATGACGGCGCCGAGCTGGGCATCGCCGGTGTCGAGATCGGCCAGATGCAAGGCGGGCGCGCGCGCATTCGTGGTTGGTGCAGCCTGGTGCGGCGCCGGCCCGTGCGGGCCACTGCCTGGCGGCGCAAAGCCCGGCGTATTCCAACGATTGAGCGCCTGGATCTGCGCGCGCAAATGCACGATGAGCCCGTTGTGCAACCGGGTCTGGATCGGGCCCGGGTTCCAGCAGCGGTAATGCTCGAACAAGGCCGACACCGGCATGCCGAACAAGGAACTGAAGCTGTGCGCTTCGAGCGCGTGCGCGCCGAGGCCGAATTGCTGCATGGCGCTGCGGTTGGCGGCCAGAAAACGGCCTTGCATGTCGAAGGCCGCGATGCCTTCCATCAAGGTGCCGATGAATTCGGGCCGGTTGTAGAAATGCACGCGCACCGATTCGGCATAGGCATCGGCGAACAACTGGTTTTCAATGATCTGGCCCGACATGCGCACCAGCGCCATGGTGTGCTGGTGGTAGCTGCGAAAGTCGCCCGTCACATCGAGTGCGCCGCAAACCTTGCCGAGCGGATCGAAGATCGGCACCGCCGAGCAGGTCAGGAAATGATTGGCGCGCAGGTAATGCTGGTCGGCATGCACGACGGTCGCTTGGCCTTCGGCCAGCGCGGTGCCGATGGCGTTGGTGCCCTTGGTGCGCTCCGACCAATCGACGCCGGGCGCGAGCGCGACCTTGTTCGCGCGTTGCAGAAAATCGTCGTCGCCGAGCGCGTGCAGGATCATGCCGTGCGCATCGGTCAACACCACCATGCTGTGGGTGTTGATGATGTTGGCGTACAGCGATTCCATGACCGGCATCGCATGCTGGTGCAGCACGCGGTTGCGTTCGATGGTGTCGGCCAGCGCGGCGCGCGAAAGCGGATCGAAAGGCGGGGCTTGTTCGGGCGCCAGGCCAAAACCGCGGCTGCGTGCATGCGAGGCCGCGATCACGCGGCGCGCTTCCTCGGCAGCGTCGGCATCGAGCCCGGCGGCGAGCAAGGTCGGGCTCGCGTCGGCGCCCGCACCTTCGGCGGTGGGCGATGACGGCATCGTGGTGTCTCCTCGCAACGGGCGGCTGGCCTTCGGCTGCCGTCTCTTCGAAGTCGAGGGGGCATGGTACACGCGCGCGGCGGCGCCCGACTCAGCGTATGCCCTGGGGTAGATCGATGTCGGCCAGCACGCCGGGGTCGTCCACCGGCAAGGTTTGCAAATGCGCGGCTTCGCGTTGCAACAGGCTTTGTGCGCCGCGGTCGCCATCGAGCGCGCGCAGCTCGGGCAAGTAAACACTGGAAAAGCCGACCGGATGCCCGCGCTGCCCCGCATGCACGGGCGCTGCGATTGCTGCGCCCGCACGCAGCGCGGCGGCCACTTGCCCGACCGATTTGGCGCTCACGAAAGGCATGTCGCCCAGCATGATGATCACGCCCCAGCCATCGGGCACCCGGGCCGCGCCGCAGGCCAGGCTATGGCCCATGCCGCGGTCGGGGTCGGCCACCGGGATGGTGCGCGCGCCTTGCATGTCGAGCAGGTATTTGAGCATGTCGTCGCGCGCGGGCACGGTGGCGAGCAGCGCATTGCAATGCGCGCGCAGGCTGTCGAGCGCGGCCACCACCAAAGGCTTGCCGCTGGGCGCCACGGCCAGCAATTTGTTGCCGCCGCCGGCCGCGCGAAAACGCGCGCCGCGTCCGGCCGCGAGCACCAGGCCGGCGATCGGCAGCGTCATGAATGCTCGACCGGCGTGCCGCAGACCGCGGCACCGGCCGGCGCGCTAATCGCGTC
>CAXBRX010000473.1:0-2344 GCA_963977835.1 uncultured Derxia sp. | reverse complement strand
CGAGGCCGCCTTGCCGCATGGCGTGCCGGGCGAGCGCGCTTACCGCACGCTCGCGCAAAGCCTGCGCGAAGAATTGCAGACTTTCGAAGCACTCGAAGCGCGGGTCGGCGCACGCAACGGCGTGCCGCTGCGCGTGGCGGTCGGCAGCTACACCATCGTCGCCACGCTCGACGGCGTGCATGCGCAAGGCGTGCTCGGTTGGCGCGACGGCAAAGTCTCGATGCATGCGCGCGCCGAAGCCTGGCTCGCGGCCTTGTTGCTTTCATGCGCCGACGACGCGCCGCGCGATGCGTATTGGCATTGCCGCGAAGGCGCGGTGCTGGTGCAGGTGCCCGATTGGTCGGCGGGCGCGGCCTCGTCCGTCGCGGCGCATCCGCGCGACCTGCTCGCGCAATTGCTCGACGCTTATGTCTGCGCGCGTTCGAGCCCATTGCTGTGCCCGCCGCTGACCGCCTGGGCGATGTTCAAAGCGCGCGAGCAGAACGACGATGCGCCAGCCGCGCGCATCGTCGCCGAGCACAAGGCCTGGCGGCCATCGGAACGCGAGGACGAACGCCGCGAATCCGCCGACCCGTGGTGGCGTGCCTTGTTCGGCGATGCGACCGACACCGTGCCCGACCTCGCGGACTTGCCCGGCGCCGTCAGCGCTTTCGGCACGGATGATTTCATCGCGCTGGCCGAGCGCGTTTATGCGCCCATGCATGCCTTGATTCACGAAGACGCGAAATCGCTCAAGGCATATCGCCAGGCGCTTGGCGTCGACGACGACGGAGGCGATGCATGACGCTCGCCTTGATCGCGCCGCTTAACGGCGCACAACTCATCGAAGCCAGTGCCGGTACGGGCAAGACCTGGACCATCGCCGGGCTGTATCTGCGCCTGGTGCTCGAACGCCGGCTGTTGCCCGAGCAGATTTTGGTCGTCACTTTCACCAAGGCCGCGACCGCCGAATTGCGCGAACGCTTGCGCACGCGGCTGGCGCACATGCTGCGCCGGATCGACACCGGCCAATGCGACGAAGCCTTTTGCGACGCCTTGTATGAAGCGCTGGGCCTCGCCGACGACGACAAACGTGCCGACGCGCGCCGCTTGCTTGTGGCCGCCTTGCATGGTTTCGATCAAGCCGCGATCTACACCATCCACGGCTTCTGCCAGCGCGCGCTGGCCGACCGCGCGTTCGCGAGCGGACTGCCGTTCGCGCTCGAACTCGTGCCCGATCCGAGCGCGGTGCTCGAACAAGTGGTGGCCGATTTCTGGCGCCGCAAGATCGTGGCCTGGGACCCGGCCGATGCCGCGGTGCTGCCGCAAGCGGTGCATGCGCAATACGCATTGGCCGCGTTGCGCCGTGCGCCTGGCGAAAAGCAAGAGCCCACGCCCGCGACACTCGCGCGCGTGGTCGGTGCGGCGCTGGCGCGCCATGAAGTCGCGCTCGCGGGCGGCGATGCGGTGCCGCCGCAGCCCGAACTCGAGGCGCAATTGCAGGCCGCCTGGGCCACGGTGCGCGCCGAATGGCCGCAGGCTTATGCCGAATTGCGCGCCAAGATCAGTGCCGACAAACGCTTGAGCCGCAGCTATGCGCGCAACCATCTCGCCACGCGCGAAGCCAAATGCGCGGCCGCGTTCGCGCAAGACGATTTCAGCGCCGTCACGAAAGACGAGCGCGAGGCGCTGGCCTGGTTCGGCCGCGCCAAGCTCGAAGAAAAAGCCAACGAAAAAGCAGGCGCATCGGGCCCGTTCGCGCCCGATGCGCTCGCCGACCGCATCGACGCCTTGTTCGACGGCGCAGCCCGCATCGACGCGCGCGCCGATGCCTGGCGCGATTGGACGCGCCGACGTTGCATCGAATGGGCGCGCACCGAATTTCCGGCCCGTTTGCGCGCTGCGCGCACCCAGGGCTTCAACGATCTGCTCGCCAATCTGCATGCGGCTTTGCGCGGGCCGTGCGGCGCGGCGCTCGCGCGCACCCTGCTGCAGGGCGCACGGACGATCCTCGCCGACGAACCGGTGGCATCGCTCGATCCGGAGTCGGCGCGCCGCGTGATGGAACTGCTGGCGAGCCTCAACCGGGAGCGCGGCATCACCGTGGTGGCGAGCCTGCACCACCCCGGGCTCGGGCTCGACTCACCCGACGACGCCGTGGTCGACGGGGTCCGCATCATCCGCGCCGACATCTCGCTGCCGTGGCTGCCCGACGACGACATCGTCGCTCGCATGGCCCTGGTGCCGCGCACCCTCGAAGCGCGCGGGCTGGACGCCACGCCGCTGATCCAGGCGCGGCTGCGCAAGGTTGGCACGCCGGATGCGATGCGCATCTGTGAGGCCCTGGACGTGATCCTGCGCGACG
>CAXBRX010000472.1:0-2347 GCA_963977835.1 uncultured Derxia sp. | reverse complement strand
GACGCCTTGGGTTGGCGTCACCTTTGCGCGTGGGCCCCGCCCGACCGTTCGGCCGCAGGCCGACGCGAGCGCATGAGGCCGCACGCTGCGCAGGCCCGAGCCACCCACGCGCAGAAAGAATTCAGAGAATACGCAACGAGAAGTCGGTCGCCCGAACATCCTTGGTCAGGCTGCCGATCGAGATTCGATCGACGCCGGTGGCGGCATAAGCGCGCACGGTGTCGAGGTTGACGCCGCCCGAGGCTTCGAGCACGGCGCGCCCGGCCGCCACGCGCACCGCTTCGCGCATGCGCTCAGGCTCGAAGTTGTCGAGCAAGACCGACTTGGCGCCGGCAGCAATGGCTTCTTCGAGCTGGGCGATGGTCTCGACTTCGATCTGCACCGGCACGCCCGCGCCGCGCGCAGCCACGAGCGCGGCAGTGACGCCGCCGGCCGCGGCGATGTGGTTTTCCTTGATGAGGATGGCGTCGTACAGCCCCATGCGATGGTTGCTGCCGCCGCCCACGCGCACCGCGTACTTTTGCGCGCGGCGCAGGCCCGGCAGGGTCTTGCGCGTGTCGAGGATGACGGCGCGGTTGCCGGGCACTTCGGCAATCGCGTCGACGTAACGGCGGGTGGCGCTGGCCACGCCCGAGAGCAATTGCAGAAAGTTCATCGCGCTGCGCTCGGCGGTCAGGATGCCGCGCGCGGGGCCGGTCCATTCGCAAACGGTGGCGCCGGGCGCGAGGCGCGCGCCTTCGGGCTGCTGCCATTGCACGGCGATGCGCGCATCGACCCGGCGCAGCACTTCTTCGGCCCAGGGGCGGCCGCAAAGCACGGCGTCTTCGCGCACGATGAGGCGCGCGCGCACTTGGGCATCGGCGGGCACCAGCGCGCCGGTGCGGTCGCCGTCGCCCACGTCCTCGGCCAGCGCGGCGCTCACATTGGCGTCGATGGCGGCGCGCAGGCCCGCGTCGAGCAGCGTCGAAAAATCGGTGGGTGCGTTCATGAAGTTTCAGGCCGGCCCGACGTGGTCGGACCCGGCGCTTGCAAAGGTGGAAATCTTGGCCTTGTGCGCGGCGGCAAAGCCGAGCATGCGGTCGATCGAGGTGTAGGCGCGCCGGCCGAGCGCCGGGTCGACCAGGATCTCGCCGCCGTGCTCGCTTTTTGGCTTGCCCGCGGCAATGTCTTCGAGCAGATGCACGAGGCCGGTGAGGTCGTTCATCGCCATCCAGGGGCAATGCGCGCAGCTTTTGCAGGTGGCGCTGTCGCCGGCGGTGGGCGCTTCGATGAAGATTTTTTCGGGCACGGCCTTGCGCATCGAATGCAGCAGGCCCTTGTCGGTCGCAACGATGAATTCGCGCGCGGACAGGCTGCGCGCGGCATTGAGCATTTGCGAGGTGGAGCCGACCACATCGGCCAGTTGCACCACGCTGCGCGGCGATTCCGGATGCACGAGCACCTTGGCCTCAGGATGCTCGGCCTTGAGCAATTCGAGTTCCACGCCCTTGAATTCGTCATGCACGATGCACACGCCGGGCCAAAGGACCATGTCGGCGCCGGTCTGTTCCTGGATGTAGCGGCCCAGATGCTTGTCGGGCGCCCAAAGGATCTTCTGCCCTTGCTCGTGCAGATGACGCACGATGTCGAGCCCCACGCTCGACGTGACGCACCAGTCGGCGCGCGCCTTCACGGCCGCGCTGGTGTTGGCATAGACGACCACGGTGCGGTCGGGATGCGCATCGCAGAACTTGGCGAATTCATCGGCCGGGCAGCCGAGGTCGAGCGAGCATTCGGCCTCGAGCGCGGGCATGAACACGCGCTTGTCCGGGCTCAAAATCTTGGAGGTCTCGCCCATGAAGCGCACGCCCGCCACGATGAGCGTCTTGGCCGCATGGTCGCGCCCGAAGCGCGCCATTTCGAGCGAGTCGGAAACACAGCCGCCGGTCTCGAGCGCGAGGTCCTGCAAGTCGGCATCGACGTAGTAATGCGAAACCAGCACCGCGCCGATGTCGCGCAGCAATTGCACGGCGCGGGCCTTCAGCGCGGCGCGCTGCTCGGCCGGCAAGGTCTGGGGCACACAAGCCCAGGCGCGATCGATGACGCTGTCGCGGACGTGGGCGATGGAGGAAGGGTCAGCGACGGATGACGGCATGGAAATCGGCAGAACGTGTGGTCGATCAGGGCGAATCGGGCTTCGCAAGCGCGAACATTAGCAACTTTGCGCGCTGCCTGCTGCGCGTCCGCCATCAACCCCGCCAAGGCTCAAGAATTGGTGGCGGGCAGTGCGAAAGGATTGACCTTTTGATATTCCTGCGAACCGTCTGCTTTGGTCGTCAAGATGATCAGATTGTCGGCACCAAAATAG
>CAXBRX010000471.1:0-2356 GCA_963977835.1 uncultured Derxia sp. | reverse complement strand
CCTTCCGTCATCGATCGCGCAACGCCGCCCCTTGAGGCGGCGCTTGCACCGCCGTGAGCCGGCGTGCTTTCCATCGTGAGCACGCAAGCCGCGCGGCGCACCTCGACCGATCGCCCTGCCCGCGCGATGCGCCCGCCGCATCCGCACCGAACACGAGAGTTTTGCGATGAAAGACGAATTCCGATTGGGCCGGCGCCATGCGCTGGCCGCAGCGCTTGCGCTGCTCCCCTACGCCGCGCATGCCGACGACACGTCGCCCACCAAGCTGCAGCAAGTCGTGGTGACGGGAAAAACCAGCGCGACCCAACTCGGCGCGCTCAAAGACGAAGTCGTCGCGACCGAGAGCATCAATGCGCGCGAGATCGAAAAAAGCGGCGCGACCAATCTGACCGAACTCATGGCGCATCGCCCCGGCATCGATGTCCAGGTCGAATGCTCGGTCTGCAACGTGCGCAACATCACCCTGAACAATCTGCCCGGCCGCTTCACCAC
Source organism: uncultured Derxia sp. (assembly GCA_963977835.1). Classification (GTDB taxonomy): domain Bacteria; phylum Pseudomonadota; class Gammaproteobacteria; order Burkholderiales; family Burkholderiaceae_E; genus CAXBRX01. The sequence continues at coordinate 1,864 of CAXBRX010000471.1, read as the reverse complement.
CTTGATGCTCGACGGCGTGCCGATCTTCTCGTCGGTGTCCAATGCCTACGGGCTCGACATGATCGGCGTCAACGGCCTCGAACGCGTGGATATTTCGCGCGGCGCCGGCACCAGCCTGATTGCGCCCGATTCGCTCGCCGGCACCGTCAACCTCGTGACCAAACGCCCCACGCATGACGCGGCCGAACTCGATCTGAGCGGCGGCAGTTACGGCTATCGGCGCGAGACCGGTTATGCGGCCAAGGCCTTCGACGGCGGTGCGCTGACCATCAACGCCACCCAGCAACAGCACGACAGCGTCGATGGCGTGGGCAATCATGTTTCGCAATACACGGGCTACGACCGCAGCCTGGCCGGCCTCGGTGTGTTTCTCGATGATATCGGCGGCTTCAAGCTCAAGGCGCGTTACGACTTCGTCGACGAAAAGCGCATGGGCGGGCCGCTCGGCAGCGATTACGACGCGGTGCGCGCCAGCACCAGCGACAACCCGTTCGACTTCCGCGCCGGCCCGCACGGCTCGCCGAGCGCCGATAGTTGGGTCAATCCGAGCGACGGCACGCTCACGCCCGCGTATAACGACGGCCAGTTCGGTCTTGCGCAAATCATCTTCACCCGGCGCAATCAGTTTGTGAGCACGGCCGAGCGTCAATTCGGCGATACCACGCTGCATCTGGCCGCTGGCTATGCCGAACACAAGCAAGACTCGTGGTACGGCGGCGACGCCGATTATTCGGGCCGGCAAAAACAGTACTACCTCGAAAGCAGCCTGCGTACCAAAATAAGCGACACTACATTCACCGCCGGACTCAATTACCGCTACGAAGACTTGCACAGTCATTCGATGAGCCTGGACCCGTCGTCATCCACCTTCGGCATTGCGCGCACCGATGCCGACACCTACACCTACCGCACGCCGGGCGTGTTCGTGCAGGCTTATCGGACCTTCTTCGACCAACGGCTCGAACTCAATGCCAGCCTGCGCAACGACGACAACAATGTCTACGGCAACATCGTCACGCCGCGCCTGAACGCGCTCTGGCATCACTCCGACAACATTTCGAGCCGCTTCGCGATTGGCCAAGGTTCACGCTATCCGACCTCGTTCTTCGAACTCGAGCACGCCGTCCTGAGCGCCGCCGCGATCGACCGCTCGAAAGCCAAGGCCGAAAAATCCGACAACGTGTCGTACGCGTGGAACTACGCCGACGACCGTTACGCCGTGACCGCGTCGATCAATCACACGCGCATCCGCAATCTCGCCTTGTTCATCGATGACACCGCCAACTCGGGCAATTACCTGCTCGAACCCGCGGCCAGCAGCTACACCATCAACAATGCGGATGTGGTCGGCACCTGGCAGGCCACGCCGGCCGATGCCATCACCCTGGGCGCCGAGCGTTATCAATACCAGTTCAACGCGAGCGATTTCCAAGGCAGCCTGTTCCCGCGCCCGGACTACCGCTTGTTCGTCTCGATCGACCACGACCTCGGGCCATGGGACATCAACCTGCGCGCCACCTTCACCGGCCCGCAGAACCTCGCCAAGTTCTACGACTACGCGGATACCCAGCGCTACAACCTCGACGGCACGGCCAAGCCCGACAAGAGCCCGTCGTTCTGGGTCGTCGATCTGCACGGCGAATACCAATGGAACAAGACGCTGACCACCTATGTCGGCATCAGCAATCTGTTCGATTACCGTCAGGCCAAGAAAGACAGCTACCTCTGGCAAGACGCCGAAGGCAACCTCGATGTCACCCACATCTGGGGGCCCAACATCGGACGCGAACTGGTGGCGGGCTTGCGCCTGAGCTTCTGAGCATGAAGGCAGCGCGCACCACATCGCCCGCGGCGCAGCACCGCT
>CAXBRX010000470.1:0-2392 GCA_963977835.1 uncultured Derxia sp. | reverse complement strand
CGCGGCGCGTCGGCACTCGCTTGTTTGAGCGGCAACGGTCGTCTGCTGGTGTTCGGCTTCGACGAGGTCAAGCCGCTCGCCTCGGGTGGGCGCGGCGTGACGCTGCAAGAGCTCGAAGCCAAGGAGAAATTCATCGCGGCGCTGCCGATCGACGAACGCGGCGTGGTCGTGCAAGGCACCTTCGGCGGCAAGCCGCGCGCGGTACCCTTGGCGGGCAATGCGTTGGCCGCGCATTTCGGCAAGCGCGCGCGCAAGGGGCGTCTGATCGAAGCGCGCTTGAAAGATGTGCTCGGCCTGGCCTGGCCCGAAGCGCGCTGAGGCTGCGCGCATCGGGCTGGCACCAGGCGGGGTTCAGCGCTGCGGGGCGATCAAATCGCGGTAGGCGTGCCAGGTCGCATGGCCGATGAGCGGCGCCGTCACGATCAGCGGCACGAACCAGGCGAGCATGCTGAGGCCGAGGATCGCGACGATCATGCAGGCCCAGAGGTACAAGGGCGCGGGGCTGCGCATCAGGCTGCGCACGCTCGAGAAGATCGCCATCATGGTGTCGGTGCGGCGGTCGAGCATGAGCGGCACCGAGACCACCGAGATCGCAAACACCAAGGACGCGAACACGAAGCCGACCCCGCCCCAGACCAGCACGAACTCGGGGTTCTGCAGGCTGAAAATCTGGTAGATCACGCCGCGCATGGTCGGAAAGTCGGTGGTCGAGAACAACGCGAACATCACGACCGAGACCCGCGCCCAGACGATCATCGCGAAGGTCAGGATGGCCGCGAAGAAGGCGATCGAGCCGAGGTTGCGCCGCCAGCAGGTGAGTGATGCACGCAGATGCGCGGCCTCGCCGCGCTCATGCTGGCGCGACAACTCGTACACCCCGGTGCAGATGAAAGGCCCGACCAGGAAAAAGCCTGCGAGCAGCCCCATGGTGAGCTGCCAATAGGTTTCGTAGACGGTCAGGACCAGCGCGCCCATGAGCGCGAAGATCGCGCCGTAGAAAGCGCCGCGAAAGCCGGTTGCGCGCAGATCGTGCCAACCCGCGGCCAGCCAGCGCAAGGGCGCGTCCAACCCGACGCTGCGCACGGGCGGCGACAATGTGTCGTCAGCACCAATTGCATGTGGAACATCGTGGACATGGGCCATGAAGTCTCTCCGGAGTAGTGTTGTCGATGTCGAAGTCGCGGCGGGTGCGGCGGACCGACGATGACTATCGCAAAGCCCCTCGGGGGATGCATGTCGCGGTGCAGTAGGGCACACTGCGCACAGCGCCGCAAAAACGCGCATGAATTCGATAGGCCCATGACCAAGCGACCGCCATTTGCTGCACCGCTCGCCGCCTGCCTGGCGGCCCTCGCCCTCGTCATTGCTGGATGCTCCGGCAAAGTCGAGGTGCCCGATCCCGCAAAGCCGCATCACACTTCGGCGGGCTTTCGCAACGCCGATGGCAGCGCCATCAACCCTGGTGTCTTCGATGGCATTCGGTACTCCTGGGCGATGTGGAATGCCACGCGCGCGCCGCTGCCGCCCGAGCTGACGCCGCGCGTGCCCGACCTCGGCTATCTGCAGGAAAACCGCGCCGAGAATTCTCTGACCTGGATCGGGCATTCCACCGTGTTGCTGCAGGTGGCCGGCCTCAATGTGCTGACCGATCCGCAATTCTCGACCACCACCGGCCCGAACCGTTGGCAAGGCAGCACGCGCCGGGTCGCACCCGCGATGTCGGTCGAAGAGTTGCCGAGCATCGATGTGGTCGTCATCTCGAACAATCATTACGATCTGCTCGATGAAGCATCGGTCAAGGCGATCGCAGCCAAATCGAATCCCTTGTTCATCGTGCCGCTGGGCGTGGATGCGATCTTGCGCGAATGGGGCGTGAGCAATGTGCGCGCCCTCGATTGGTGGGAGCAGATCGACGTGGCCACCAAGACCGGCGTGCAAGTCCAGATCCATTGCGTGCCCATGCATGGCTGGAGCAAGCGTGGCTGGTTCAGCGCCAACGACGCGTTGTGGGCCGGCTATGTCGTCAAGAGCGGCGACTTCAGCGTGCTGTACGCCGGTGAGACCGGTTATGGCCCCGACTTCAAGACAATAGGCGAGAAATTCGCCGCGCTCGACATGGCCTTGCTGCCCGTGGGCGGCTACGAGCCGCGCTGGTATCGCCAGCCGATGGCGCTCGATCCGACGCAAGCCGTGCAAGCCTACAAAGACCTCGGCGCCAAGCGCGCGGTGGACGACGTCTCCTTCGAGCTCGAGCGCGGCACCACCACCGCGATCGTGGGCGAGTCCGGCTCGGGCAAGTCCACCGTCGCCCAGATGGTGCTGCGCCTGCTGCAGCCCACCTCCGGGCGGGTGCTCTTCGAGGGCCGTGACGTCACCGACTTCCGCGGGAGGG
>CAXBRX010000469.1:0-2397 GCA_963977835.1 uncultured Derxia sp. | reverse complement strand
ACCGCCGCGATGGCCGAGCTGGCCGAGCAAGGCCTCGCGTTCAATGCGCGCCTGCCGATCGGCGGCATGATCGAAGTGCCGGCGGCCGCCCTGGTGGTCCGTGCCTTCACCGAGCGGCTCGATTTTCTTTCGATCGGCACCAACGACCTCATTCAATACACGCTCGCGATCGACCGTGCCGATTCGACGGTCGCCGAGATGTACGACCCTTTGCATCCGGCCGTCTTGCAATTGATCGCCCACACCATCCGCGAAGGCGCGTGCGCCGGCAAGGATGTGTCGGTCTGCGGCGAAATGGCCGGCGATGCGCAACTGACCCTGCTGTTGCTCGGCATGGGCCTCACGCAATTCTCGATGCATCCGGTCCAGATCCCGTATGTGAAATCGGTCTTGCTCGATGCCGATTTCGCGCGCGCCAAACGCTTGGCCGATGCGGTCCTGGCCGAGACCGATGCGCGCGTGATCCGCCGTCTGCTGAGCCAGGACGAAGAAGTCTTGCCCATCGTGCGTCCAAGCGCCGCGGCCCTCATGCATTGATCCCGTCTGCACCCGTCAGGCTCGCCACGGGTGCAGGCTACAATGCCCACATGCAGGTCACGCCGCAAACTCAACATTTCGCCGAACCGCTTGCCCTCAAGAGCGGTGCGCATCTCGCCGATTACGAACTCGTCTTCGAAACCTATGGCGAGCTCAATGCCGAACGTTCCAACGCCGTCCTGATCTGCCATGCGCTCAATGCCTCGCATCATGTCGCGGGCACCGATGCGCAAGGCAATCAAGGCTGGTGGGACAACATGGTCGGCCCGGGCAAGCCGCTCGACACCCGCCGCTTCTTCGTCATCGGGGTCAACAACCTCGGCTCGTGTTTCGGCTCGACCGGCCCCAAAAGCCTGAACCCCGCGACCGGCCAGCCGTATGGCGCCGATTTTCCGGTCGTCACCGTCGAAGACTGGGTCGATGCCCAGGCCCGATTGCTCGACCGGCTCGGCATCCAGAAACTCGCCGCGGTCATGGGCGGATCGCTCGGCGGCATGCAGGCGCTGTCGTGGAGCATCCAGTATCCCGAGCGCGTCGGGCATTGCGTGGTGGTCGCCAGCACGCCCAAGCTCAGCGCCCAGAACATCGCCTTCAATGATGTCGCGCGCCAGGCCATCCTGACCGATCCGGATTTCCATGGCGGCCATTACTACGCGCATGGCGTGGTGCCGCGCCGCGGCCTGCGCGTGGCGCGCATGATCGGCCACATCACCTACTTGAGCGATGACGACATGGCCGAGAAATTCGGCCGCGCGCTGCGCGCCAAGAACGACTTCGATTACAACTTCGGCGTCGAATTCGAGATCGAAAGCTATCTGCGCTACCAGGGCGACAAGTTCAGCGAATACTTCGACGCGAACACATATCTGCTCATCACCAAGGCGCTCGATTATTTCGATCCGGCCCGTCATACCGACGGCAATCTGACGCTCGCCCTCGAAGGTGCACGCGCCCAATTCCTCGTCGCGAGCTTCACCACCGATTGGCGGTTTTCGCCCGAGCGCAGCCGCGAACTCGTGCGCGCGCTGGTCGCCAACGGGCGCGATGTCGCCTACGCCGAAATCGATGCGCCCCACGGCCACGACGCCTTCCTGCTCGACGATGCGCGTTACCACGACGTGGTGCGCGGCTACTTCGATCGGGTGGCGGGCGAACTCGGCCTGCCCGGAGGACGCCCATGAACGCCACGCTCGGCCACACCAGCCAGGGCGCGCCCGTGCTGCGCTCCGACCTCGCCTTCATCGCCAACTGGATCGGCCAGGGCACGCGCGTGCTCGACCTCGGCTGCGGCGATGGCAGCCTGTTGCGCTACCTCGCCGCCGCCAAGTCCGTGCACGGCTACGGCGTCGAGATCGATGACCAGAAGGTGATCGCCAGCGTGCGCAACGGCGTCAATGTGCTGCAACAGGACTTGGAAGAAGGCCTCGCGCTGTTCGGCGACGATGCCTTCGACACCGTCGTCCAGCTCGAGACCCTGCAGGCGATGAAGAATGTCGAAGGCATCCTGCGCGAGATCGCGCGCGTGGGCCGCGAAGCCATCATCAGCTTTCCCAACTTCGGCTATTGGCAGCACCGCACCTCGCTGTTGATGGGCCGCATGCCGGTCAGCGAAAGCCTGCCTTACGAGTGGTACGACACGCCCAATGTGCGTTGCGCGACCATCCGCGATTTCGAAGTGCTCGCGTCCAAGGTCGGGCTCGAAATCCTCGACCGCGTCGCCTTGCATCATGGCCGGCCGATCACCTTCATGCCGAATCTGTTCGGCAGCCTTGCGGTGTTCCGCTGCCGCAAGGCCTGACGCGCTCGCGCTCGCGCGATGGCCGATCTTCCCGCGCCCCCGCCACCTGACGACGCCGCCGT
>CAXBRX010000468.1:0-2403 GCA_963977835.1 uncultured Derxia sp. | reverse complement strand
GGGCGTCGGATTGCTGGTCACGAGCTGTTTGATGAGCCGGGTCGCAACGAACGGGCCGACATTCGGATGATTGAACAGATGGTCGAGCGCCTGTTTCAGATCGGCGTCGGCATCGGCGCTGGCCGATTCGGCGATCGTCAGGCAAAGGAAGGTCTTGGCCGAGATCGAATGGAATTTCGCATACGACTGCATCGGCAGCACATCGCGATCGGTGGCCGCATTGCCGCCGTAAAAGCGGGTGTCGGTACGATCGGCCGCCGTGGTGCCGGCGTACCAACTGAAGCCGGTGAAGACTTTGGCCAGACCGGCGATGTCGTCATGGGTGTAGGTCTCGACTGGCTTGCCGCCACTGGTCTTGACGCTGCCGTCGAGGTTGAGCTGATACAGGCCGACCGAGAACAACTGCATGATCTCGCGCGCGAAATTCTCGTCGGGCACGCGTCCGGTCGCGGCGTCTTCCTTCTGATTGCCGCGATGGGACAGATACAAGCCCATCATCGGATGCAAGGCGACATCCTCGAGAAACTGCCGGTAATTGCCGAAGGCATTGCGGCCGAGCATGTCGTAATAGGCCGCGCCGCCACGCACATTGCTGTAGATCTTGTCATCCTGGAACGAGATCACCGCGATCTGCGACAACGCGAACGCGACGCGCTGGCGCAATTGGTCGTTGCCGGCGGCGGCCTGTTTCCACCAGGTCTGGAAGAAGTCGGTCGGCGCGAGCTTGCCGGCCGGGGTCTGCGCCGCGAGTTCGGTCATGCGCAGATCGATGAAATCCTTGTGCGCGGTCTGCGGCGCGGCGAATTGCTGATCGATCCAGCGCGAATAGCCGAGCCGTTTGACCTCGGCGATGCTCGCGTCGGTCGGGCCAAAGCTCGCCTGGGTCAGAAAACGCGCCGCCTGCGCGTCGCTTTCCGGCGCGTCGGCCACTGCGATTTCGTCGCTGTTGCCGCCGCACGCGCTCAAGGCCATTGCAGCCGTCGCAGCTACACCGACGGCGCGCGTAAGGGATGCCACCATGGGGACTCCGGATTGGAATGGCGCAAACCAACACGCCGGGGATGAGGAGTCCGGCCCGTGAAGACCGGAACCTGACACAGGAACGACAGCGCGGCGTATGGCCGCGCGGCCGTCAATTGAGGAAGCAGACCGCCAGGAAGGCCGCGTTGAAGGCCATGTGCAGCAGGATCACGGTCCAGAGCTGCTCGCTGCGCTCGTAGACCCAGCCGAGCACCAAGGACGGCAGAAAGACCGCCGCGCTGTGCCAGGAACCGAAATACACGTGGGTGCCGGCAAACGCCGCCGAGGCGAGGACATTGGCCAGCGAAATGCCGAACAGCCCGATGTGACGCGGCAGCCGGGCCAGCAGCAAGGTTTGCAGCCCGCCGCGGAACGCCGCTTCTTCGAGCGCCGGAGCGATGAGCAGCAGCTTGGCCACCACATAGGGCGTCCATTTGACCGGGCAATCGCCGGGCACCAGATCGGCATATAACCAGGCCATGGCCAGGGTGACGAGGGCCGCACCGACCCAGACGCGCCAACCGATACCCAGTTGCTGCGGCAGCATGACTACCTTGCTTTCCATCGAACTGACTTCCATGCGAACGACACCTATGACCAGTCTGCGGCCACTGAACAGGCCAAGACGAGGGAATTTCACACACTCCACCGGGGACGGCCCCAGAAATCAAGGTGGAGATAGTCCGAAAGTGCCACCATATGCTGCGCCGCATGCAGTTGAGCAGCAATCCCAGAATTGAGCGATGTCGAGGCGCCATGGCGGCAGGACTGTCCGCCAATCGCCGCCCCCGATCAATCGGGCGAAAAACAGGACACCGCGACGCACAAATTCCTAGCCGGTGTTCGGTGTAGGCGCTAATCCACTCAAGAGGACGTGCGGAACTGCCCATTCGCCGAGCGCCCGGCTCAAGTTCTCGGCGCGCCTGCCGCTATCGAAGAGGAACACCGACACCGTGTCGGCCGAAGGATGGTCATGGCGGGGAATTCGACAATGCGATGGATGGCTGCAGGCGCACTCGTGATGCTGGCGAGCGGTTGCGACATGCTCGGCATCGAAACGCCCGCCAAACAGCAAGCCGCGGCCGAAGCCGAGGGCAAGGCCGTCGGATCGGCCTGCCGGCATGCCGGGCGCGCCATCGAGGATTGCTTCACCCTCAATCCCAAGGCCAACAAGGCCGCGGTGTTTGCAGGCTGGAAGGAAATGAACGACTACATGGCCAAGAACAAGATCGAGGTCGTGCAGCCGCAACTCGCGCGCGGCGGCAAGGAAGCCGCGGCGCCCGCCGAACACGAGGCCGAAGCCGCACCGGGCAAGACCGCGGACAAGACGGCCGACAAGGCTGCGGACAAGACCGCCGACAAAGCCGGCGGCAAGGCCAGGGC
>CAXBRX010000467.1:0-2411 GCA_963977835.1 uncultured Derxia sp. | reverse complement strand
TTTTTTTTTTAATGATACGGCGACCACCGAGATCTACACTCTTTCCCTACACGACGCTCTTCCGATCTGCCTTCGACCTCGGCAGCGATTGGCCCAGCTTCGTCAATCGGCTCGAACTCAAAGGCGTTGCGCGCGAACTCGCGCGCCAAAGCGAATGCCTGGGCATCGACGGCCATACGCTCAGGCTGCGCGTGGCCACCGCGCCGCTGGCCGAGGCCGCGCAAATCGAAAAAGTGCGCGCTGCCGTTGCCGCCGTGCTCGGCCAGCCCGTCAAGATCGAGATCGAGATCGGCCGCACCGCCGACACCGCCGCCGCGCGCACCGACAGCGCCAACGCCGAACGCCAACGCGCCGCCGAGGCCGCGTTCAACGACCACCCATTCGTCAAGACCCTGATCGAACGCCACGGCGCCACCGTCGTGCCCGGATCGATCCGACCTGCAGAGGACCAAACGCCATGATGAAGGCGCAGATCGGGCAGCTCATGCGGCAAGCCCAGCAGATGCAAGACAACATGAAGAAGATGCAGGACCAATTGGCCGGCATCGAAGTCGAGGGCCAGAGCGGCGCCGGCATGGTCAAGGTCGTGATGACCTGCAAGAACGAATGCAAGCGCATCACCATCGACCCCAGCCTGCTGGCCGATGACAAGGACATGCTCGAAGACCTCGTCACCGCCGCCGTCAACGACGCGCTGCGCAAGGCCGAAGCCACCTCGGCCGAAAAGATGGGCGGCGTGACCGCCGGCCTGGGCGCCATGATGCCCCCGGGCTTCAAGCTGCCGTTCTAAGCGCGAGGCGCCGTGGAGTCGTCTGCCGACGCGCTCGGCGCGCTCGTCGATGCGCTCAAGCGCCTGCCCGGCGTCGGCCCCAAGTCGGCGCAGCGCATGGCCTACCACCTGCTGCAACACGATCGCGAAGGCGCGGCCCAACTCTCGGGCGCGCTCGCCAACGCCATCGACCGCATGCGCCATTGCGCGCTGTGCAACACCTTTACCGAAGCCGAGCTGTGCGACACCTGCGCCTCGGCCCAACGCGACCGCAGCCTGTTGTGCGTCGTTGAAACCCCGGCCGACCAGCTTGCGATCGAACAGACGCACAGCTACAACGGCCTGTACTTCGTCCTCATGGGGCGCCTGAGCCCGCTCGACGGCGTCGGCCCCAACGACATCGAACTCAGCAAACTCGTCGAACGCGCCAGCGACGGCGTGGTGCGCGAGGTGGTGCTCGCCACCAACTTCACCAACGAAGGTGAAGCCACCGCGCATTACATCGGCGAACTGCTCAAAGCCCGCGCCGCCGCGCAAGGCCACGCATTGCGCATCTCACGCATCGCGCGTGGCGTGCCGGTGGGGGCGGAGCTTGAATACGTCGATCTGGGCACCATTGCCCACGCGCTGGCCGATCGCCGATCCACCTGAAGCGGGCCGGGTGATGACGCGAAGCTGCCCCCGCCAGCCGGGCGCAGTCACGCAGGGGGGGGACCGCACACGCGAGCGCGCTGTCAACCGCGGGGAACCGCGGGCGCGCGGCGCAGCGCCTCGACCACGGTGACGAGCCCGTAGGTAAGGCCGGTCTGGCGCAGGTAGCGGAACCAGGCGCGCAGCAGCACGACCGATGCGGGCGCGATGCCCGCCTCGACGATCAGGCGGTTGAACGCGTCGTTCTCCGCGCGCCCTTCGAGCACCGCGGCGATCGCCTCCTCGACCGTCGGGATATCCCCCTTGAGCTTCGCTTCGCCGGTCAGCTCGACCTCGAAGTCATGGATATAGGCACCGGTTTCACCGGAGAGCGCGGTCGGCAGCTCCTCGATCACGCGGAAACCGAAATTCTCGAACACCGGCACCGCGTCCGACAGCGCCAGCGCGCCGCCAAGGCGGTAGAGCTTGATGCGCAGCTTGCCCGCCTGTTCGAAGAAGCGAACCGAGCGCGCATCGGCATCGGCCAGGCCGGCGATGCGGACGATGTCGCGCGCCGCCTCTTCCGGCCCGTTATGGTTGCGGTAGCCGGGCGGAAAGGCGGGAGCGTGGCGCAGCGCCATCCTCGCGGCGCGATTGGCGGCAAGGCCGTCCTCGATCAGCGCGGCCTCGACCGCGGGAAGCCAGCCGCGGACCATGCGCTCAAGCTCGGCGTCGAGCGCGGCAGCGTCGGGCATGCGACCCTCGCCGCGCAGGTCGAGCGTGTAGCGCAGCAAGGCGACCGGTCCGTCCTCGAGCGCGATCGACCAGCTGATCTGGGTGGCGTTGGCGGAGCGTTCCAGCATCTCGCCGATCGCGACGCGGCGGCCGGTCGAGACGTCGTCGCGGGGCAGCCAGACAAAGGCGAAGAGATGACGGCCGAGCGCGCTGATCACGCCGGTGGTCAGGGTCCGGCTCAACCCGAACGGATTGCCGATCGCAAACGCCGCCTGAC